>JBLHNX010000234.1:0-4646 GCA_047622125.1 Paracoccaceae bacterium
GATGGTATGGCCGTTTTCCAGCTCGACCAGAAATGTCGCGTTCGGCAGGAGTTCCTTAACGACACCGGGGAATTCGAGCAGTTCTTCCTTGGCCATGGTCTCTCCTGAGTTATTTCCGCCCCCATGTGTGGGGTGCGCCGTCTACATGATGCCGCAAGCGCGAAATATCAAGTAGAAAGGCGTATGGCTGCGTTTCAGCCCAGCCTAATCGGGCGCGGCGGGCCAATATGGCGATCCTGTTCGCCCCAATGCGCAAAATTGCCCACCTGTCCGGTTTGGCGCGGGGCAGCGATGGCTGCGGGGTTCACGTCGGCGAATGTCCATCCCGCTTGGTTCATGGTGCCCAGAGCCAGTATGCCATCAGGCGGCAACCCCACGTCAGGTGGACAGAAAACGCCAGCCGCCCCCGTTCCCGTTTCGACAACATCACAGCCCGTCACGGGCCCAAGCACGCTGGATTGCACGATAAGGCACTGCCCTTCTATGGCGCGGGCACGGCAGGACTGGCTGACGCGGGTGTACCCTGCGGGCAGGTCCGTGGCCGATGGCACAAGGATCATGTCGGCCCCCGCCGTCACAAGCGCACGCGCCAGCAGCGGAAATTCGCTATCATAGCAAACCAGAATGCCGATCCGGCCCAGTTTTGTGTCAAAGACGCGCAATCCATCGCCCGCGCACAAACCCATTTCGTTGCGTTCATAGGGTGTCAGGATCAGCTTGTCCTGCCATGCGACGCCCCCATCGGGGGCCAGCAGATAGGCGCGGTTCACCGCCCCGTCGGCACAGAGCGATCCGGCGAGGATATGCACGCCGTATTTCTGCGCCAAATCACTATGCAAATTGCACCACGCATCGGCAGTCGCCATCATACGGTCGCGCCAAATACTTGGTTCGGGATCACCGTCTGGTTCGCCAATCAGCGCCGCTTCGGTGCCACCGTATTCGGGGAATACCAAAAAATCAGCCCCCTGCCCCGCAGCATCCGCAACCCAAGTGTCAAGTTTAGCGCAAAGCGCTGCCCAATCCGCATGCCATTCCGGCAAGTAGGTAGCGATGGCGAGCTTCATTCCTCTTCAAGTTCTGGTGGCGGGCCGAATCGCGCGATCAGATGATTGGTAATCTGATCGCGTGTCTGGCGATATTTCACCAGTTTTTCTTCACGCTTGTCCGTCAGGCCCGACGGATCAAGGATCTGCCAATATTCCACGTCGATGTGGTAAAACTGCGTAAGATCAAGCGCGCGGCGTTGGCTGGCGGGGGACAAGGCGACTACCAGATCAAAGGACGACAGATCATCGCCCCATTCTTCCATTTCATCGAACGAACGCGAGCGGTGACGAAACACTTCGACCTGAATTTCGTCGCACACTGCCACGGCAAAACCGTCGATTTCCATGTCGCTTTTTACACCAACGGATTGGATGTAACACTTTGTCCCATATAGCTTTTTCATAATCCCTTCGGCCATGGGGGAGCGCACGGAATTATGATCGCAGCAGAACAAAACCGAATGGGGCAGATCGCCTTGGGGGGTATGATCTGGCATTCTGCTATCCGCCGAAATGCAACACGCAAATCAGGGTGAACAGGCGGCGCGCAGTGTCGGTATCGACCTCGGCCTTACCCTCAAGACGTTCCTGAAGAATGCGTGCACCTTCGTTATGGATACCGCGCCGCGCCATATCAATCGTTTCTATCTGCGACGGGGCGGCGGTTTTCACCGCACTGAAATAGCTTTCGCAAATCTGGAAGTAGTCTTTGACAACTTGGCGGAACGGCCCCAGCGACAGATGAAATTCGCCCGCAGGCTGGTTATCTTCGGTGACGATATCAAACACCAATCGCCGCTCGCGGATCGACAGGCCAAGGCGGTACGGGCCAAGCGGCACAGGGCGATCATCACGGTCGGGCAGCACGAACGAGTTTTCCTCGAGCAGGTCAAACATCGCAACTTTGCGCTCCTGTTCGATCTCGGGCGTGGGCGGCGGCAGAGCGCTGTCGTCCAGATCAATATGGATAATTTTGGACATCTTCTACCCTTCGTTCAACTGGTCAAGACGGGCGCGCACAGACAGCCCATGCGCCTGCAAGCTTTCCGAAATAGCCAGACGTTCCGCAGCGGGGCCAATCGCGGCCAGGGCGGCGGGCGTCATGCGGGCCAGCGTTGTGCGTTTGACAAAATCCATGACCGACAACCCTGACGAAAACCGTGCAGACCGCGCGGTAGGCAGCACGTGGTTGGGCCCGCCAACGTAGTCGCCAATCGCTTCAGGCGTCCAGCATCCGATAAAAATGGCACCGGCATGGGTAACTTTGGCAGCCAGCGCATCGGCGTCCGCCACACACAATTCCAGATGCTCGGGCGCAATCCTGTCGGACAACACCGCGGCTTCATCCAAGTCGCGCACCGTGATCACCGCGCCAAAGTCGCGCCAGCTTGCGCCAGCAATCGCGCGGCGCTCCAATGTCTCAAGGCGCTTTTCAACGGCATCCGCCACAGCTTGGCCAAAAGCTGCATCATCGGTGATCAGAATGCTTTGCGCGCTTTCGTCGTGTTCCGCCTGTGACAACAGATCAAGCGCCAGCCAGTCGGGGTTATTATCACGATCCGCAATCACCAGAATTTCCGACGGTCCCGCGATCATGTCGATCCCGACTTTACCGAAAACACGCCGTTTGGCGGCAGCAACGAATGCATTGCCCGGCCCAGTGATTTTATCAACGGGGGCGATGGTGTCAGTGCCATATGCCAGTGCCGCAATCGCTTGTGCGCCACCGATGCGATAAATTTCGTCGACACCGGCAATCTGCGCGGCCAGCAACACCATCGGGTTACACACCCCGTCTGGCGTGGGCACGACGATCGCCAAACGCCCCACGCCCGCGACCTTGGCGGGAATGGCGTTCATCAGCACCGAAGACGGATAGCTGGCCAACCCACCGGGCACATAAAGCCCCGCCGCCGACACCGGCGTCCAGCGCCAGCCAAGTGTCGCGCCAGTATCGTCCTGCCACTGGGCGTCTTGCGGCATTTGGCGGGCATGATAGGCGCGGATACGGGTGGCCGCCAGCTCAAGTGCGGCGCGGTCGTCATCGCAAACCTTGGCACATTCGGTCTCGATCTCATCCGCCGAAAATCGCATGGTTTGTGCGGTTAGCGCAAAACGGTCAAACTTGGCCGTCAGGTCGATAACAGCCGCGTCTCCGCGCGCGCGCACATCTGCAATAATCCCTGCAACAGTACTATCCACATCGGGGCTATCTTCGCGCTTGGCCCCCAAAAGGGCCGTAAAGCGCGTTTCAAAATCAACATCCGTGGTGGCGAAAAACTGCGGCATCAGCACATTCCTTGGCGTGGCATCAGGGATCAGACCTCGTGATGCGGGGTTCTGCGTGACGGCGCCACATAGGGGCGCGTCACATCGCGCAGCACAACTTCGAGGGCTTCGACATCGACGGCGATTGCACCATCACCCGCCAACGTCAGGATCACCCGCCCAGTGCCGTCCTCGCCTGCCTCGAAGGCAAGCGAAAGGAGCGACATCACGGTAACCGTATCCCCGCGCTCCACGCCGCTGGTTTGCACATTCATCGCGTCTTCGATCACAAGAACCGATTGCACGCGTTCAACGGGGCGTTTGCGCGCCGCAGCTTTTGGCGCGTCTTCCCAGCGAAAGCGGTTCAACAACAACGCAAAGCGGCGCTTGCTGCGGTCCCATGTCATTTCCGATCCGGGAAACACCGCGTCCTGTGCAAGCGATGAAATCACCGCAAGATCGTCAGCATCCAGTGCCCGCAGGCGCAGCGGGCTTTCGCCGCCGTCTTCAAATGTTGCATCCGCGCTCATGATCCTGGCACCCGTTTGATATCAGCGCCAACCGCGCTCAGTTTTTCTTCGACATGCTCATAACCGCGATCAAGGTGGTAGACGCGGTTCACTTGGGTTTCCCCTTCGGCGGCCAGCCCCGCAAGGATCAGCGACACAGACGCCCGCAAGTCAGTTGCCATGACCGGCGCGCCCTTCATACGCTTAACGCCCGTAACAGTGGCCGTACCGCCGTGCACTTCGATATCAGCCCCCATGCGGACCAGTTCAGGCGCATGCATAAAGCGGTTCTCGAAAATCTTTTCTTCCAGCACGGATGTACCTTCGGCAACACATAGCATCGCCATCATCTGCGCCTGCAAATCGGTCGGGAACCCGGGGAAAGGTTCAGTCGTGACGTTCACGGCAGACGGGCGGCCATTCTTGCGGGCAACTTTCAGACCCAATTCGGTTTCGGTCACAGACACCCCCGCCGCGTCCAGCTTTTCAGCGAATGCAGCGACCAGATCCATACGTCCACCAATGCATTCCACTTCGCCACCGGCAATCACAGGGGCCAACATATAAGTGCCAAGCTCGATCCGGTCGGTCACAACCGCATGGGTCGCACCGCCAAGACGGTCAACGCCTTGGATGGTGATCGTCGATGTCCCGTCGCCATCGATCTGCGCGCCCATGCGGCGCAGGCAGGTCGCCAGATCAACGATTTCCGGCTCGCGCGCGGCGTTGTTGATAACGGTCGTGCCCTTGGCCAATGTCGCGGCCATCATGATGTTCTCGGTCGCACCCACACTGGCAAAGGGGAAGTCGATGACCGCGC
>JBLHNX010000235.1:0-4599 GCA_047622125.1 Paracoccaceae bacterium
CTCATGCCGCCCGAGCCGCTGGCGGGCGGGCTGTGGTCTGCCTGTCACATCTGGTTCCGCTCAACAAAGTGCAGGCGGTGCGCGATCTGGGGGCCGAGGTGCGGATCATCGGCCAAAGTCAGGACGAGGCGATGGTCGAGGTCGCCCGCGCCGTGGCTGAAGAGGGCTTGACCGAAGTACCGCCCTTTGATCACCCCGCCGTTGTGGCAGGGCAGGGAACGCTTGGCCTTGAAATCCTGACTGATTTTCCCGAGGCCACAACAGTTCTGGTGCCGGTCTCCGGCGGCGGGCTTGCCGCTGGGATCGCCGCCGGAATCAAGCGGCGTTCGCCCAATTGCCGCGTGATTGGCATTAGTATGGAGCGCGGGGCCGCTATGGCCGCCAGCCTCGCGGCGGGCCATCCGGTTGAGGTGCAGGAACTGTCTACATTGGCTGACTCGCTTGGAGGCGGCATCGGGCTTGCCAATATCGTGACATTTGCAATGTGCCACGCGCTGCTAGACGATGTGGTTCTGGTCACCGAGGACGAAATTGCCGCTGCAATGCGCCATATCCATGCAGCGACAGGCGACGCTGTCGAAGGGGCTGCGGCCGTGGGCCATGCGGCGATTCTTGCGGGCCGTGTGAGCGTAAAACCCGGCACAGTCTGCATTTTGTCGGGGCGCAACGTCGCGTCGGAAACCTTTGCTCGCGTGATGGAGGGGCCAGCCCAATGAAAGAGCCCGTCACCATTCTGACTGAGGCGGATCTGCGCGCCCTTGTCCCACTGGACGTTGCCGCGATTGAGTGCGTCGAAAATGCCTTTCGCGCCTTGGCAACTGAACCTGTCGTGATGCCGCCAATACTGCGTTTGGACATTCCTGAAAACCGCGGCGAAGTGGACGTAAAAACTGCTTACGTTCCTGGGATTGACCACTTCGCCATCAAGATCAGCCCCGGATTTTTTGGCAATCCTGCCCTTGGCCTGCCGTCAACCAGCGGTCTGATGGTGGTGCTTTCGGCCAAGACAGGCCTTTTGCAGGCTATGCTTTTGGACAATGGCTATCTGACCGATGTGCGTACAGCCGCTGCAGGGGCTGTCGCCGCGCGGCACCTGAGCCGGACAGACAGCAGCACCGTCGCGATCCTTGGCGCCGGGATGCAGGCTGAATTGCAGGCCATTGCTCTGTCAAAGGTACGGCCCCTGCGCGACTTCCGCATCTGGGCGCGCGATCCCGCAAAGGCCGCCGCGCTTTGCGCTCGTCTGATGGAAAAGGGGCTGGCAGCAAACCCTGCTGCATCCGTCACCGAAGCCACGGATGGGGCCGATATAGTGGTGACAACCACCCCTTCTACGCAGCCGATCCTGCACATGGCACATCCGGGCCAGCATATCACTGCGATGGGGTCAGACGCCGAGCACAAGAACGAAATCGCCCCCGCGCTGCTAGCACAGGCGAGCTATGTCGCAGACCGTCTGTCACAAACGCGGGTCCTGGGCGAGTTGCATCACGCTATCGCCGCAGGTCTGGTCCCTGCCGATCAATCCTTTCCCGAATTGGGGCAGGTGATCGCGGGGCTTGCCTCGGGTCGTATTGACGCCAACCAGATCACCATTGCCGACCTGACAGGTACCGGCATTCAAGACACCGCTATTGCCGCTCTTGCCCTGACCCGCGCCCGCTCGTCCAAGGCGGGGCAAAGCATAACCGTTTAACGTTAACACACCGGGACCCCCAAGGAGAACTGAAGACATGACTGAGTTGCAATTGCGCTTTACGCGCACGGAATTCGGCAGCCGTCTGGAAAAGACGCGCCGCGCGATGGAGGCAAAGGGTATAGACCTTTTGATAGTCACCGACCCAAGCAACATGAATTGGCTTACGGGCTATGACGGCTGGTCGTTTTACGTCCATCAATGCGTGATCATCCCGCCGCATGGCGAACCGATCTGGTATGGCCGTGGCCAAGATGCGAACGGGGCCAAGCTGACCGCTTATCTGAAGCACGAAAACATCATCGGCTACCCTGATCACTACGTGCAATCCGCCGAACGCCACCCGATGGACTACCTGTCCGGCATCCTGACCGACAAAGGCTGGGGAGGCCTGCGGATCGGAGTCGAGATGGACAATTATTACTTCTCTGCCGCCGCGTTTGCCGCTCTGACGAAGCACCTGCCGAACGCCCGCTTTACCGATGCGACAGCCTTGGTGAACTGGCAGCGCGCTGTGAAATCGCCGCAAGAAATCGACTATATGCGCAAGGCCGCGCGAATCGTCGAAAAGATGCATGAGCGGATCGTCGACAAGGTTGAGGTCGGCATGCGAAAATGCGATCTTGTGGCCGAGATCTATGATGCGGGCATTCGTGGCGACGCCGAATTCGGCGGCGACTATCCGGCCATCGTGCCGCTTTTGCCCTCGGGCCGTCATGCATCCGCCCCGCATCTGACATGGGACGACAAACCCATGAAGTCGGGCGAGGGCACATTTTTCGAGATTGCCGGTGCCTATCACCGCTATCACTGCCCGCTGTCGCGCACCGTGTTCCTTGGCAAGCCGCCGCAAGCCTTTCTTGATGCGGAAGCCGCCACGCTCGAGGGGATGGAGGCAGGCCTTGCCGCCGCCCGTCCGGGCAATACCTGCGAAGACATTGCGCGCGGCTTTTTTGATGTGCTGGCAAAATCCGGCATCATCAAGAACAATCGGACCGGCTATCCCATCGGCGTCAGCTATCCGCCAGACTGGGGCGAACGTACCATGTCCTTGCGCCCCGGTGACAAGACGGTTCTGGAGCCGGGCATGACGTTTCACTTCATGACGGGTTTGTGGCTGGAGGATATGGGGCTGGAAATCACAGAAAGCATCCTGATCACCGAAACCGGGGTCGAATGTCTGGCCAACGTGCCGCGCAAACTGTTCGTGAAGGACTGATCAGCATGACCGCACAACTGAAACCGTCGCCCATATCGGCGACGGTGGATTTCAACGCCGATGGGGTCCAGCACGGCTTCTTTCGCCTGCCTTACAGCCGGGATGATGCCGCCTGGGGCTCCGTAATGATCCCTGTGACGGTGATCAAGAATGGCGAGGGCCCGACAGCGCTGCTGACGGGGGCAAACCACGGCGACGAATACGAAGGGCCTATTGCGCTGTTTGATCTGGCCCGCACGCTGCGGGCTGAAGACGTGACAGGCCGTGTCATCATCATCCCAGCGATGAACCAACCGGCTTTTGGGGCGGGTACCCGGACGTCTCCCATCGACCGTGGCAATATGAACCGCAGCTTTCCGGGCCGCCCTGACGGTACTGTGACGGAAAAAATTGCCGACTACTTCCAACGGGTACTTCTGCCAATGGCCGATGTCGTCCTGGATTTCCACTCTGGTGGCAAGACACTGGATTTTCTGCCTTTTTGTGCCGCCCATATCCTGCCGGACAAGACACAAGAGGCCGAGTCCTTTCGTCTGGCTCGCGCTTTCGGCGCGCCTTATTCGGTCAAGATGTTAGAGATTGATGCAGTTGGCATGTACGATTCTGCGGCGGAAGATATGGGGAAGATCTTTGTCACGACAGAACTGGGCGGAGGGGGTACCGCGTCCGGACGCACGGCAGATATCGCCATCACAGGGTGCCGCAACCTTTTGATCGCGGCAGGTATCGTGACGGGCGAGATCAACGAACAGCCGACGCATTGGCTCGACATGCCCGATGCCGATTGCTTTACCTTTGCCGAAGATGCCGGGTTGATCCGCTTTTGCGCCGATCTGGGGGACAGGGTCGAACCGGGCCAGACCATCGCGATGATCTACTCGACGTCCCGCACCGGGCTTGCCCCTTTTGAGCTTAAGGTCAGCCGAGGGGGGCTTTTCACCGCCCGCCATTTTCCGGGTTTGGTCAAGCCTGGGGATTGCGTGGCGGTCGTCGCAGTCGAGATCGAGCCGTAAACTCTGGGCATTCGGTGGAATGGAAATTTAAAGACCTCCATTCCACCGTTGCTAGCGGGCTTACTGTTTGTTCCCATTATTCTTCGCCCTGGATGTGCTGGCACATGCTGCGAATGTCTGGGAAATCTGTATAAAGGTGAACTATGTTTGCGCATACTGGCAACTGAAACCGGTCATTAATGCAATTGCAGCAAACTCACACTAGTCCGCACTGTGTGAGTTGACGTGCTACGCCACATGGGTCAGCTTTTTCTTTTGAAATACACAACTTGGCCTCGGTCGGACCTTGATGGAACTCAACGACTGGCGTCGGTGGGATCAGCGATGTGCTGTTTTAATTACTGAAGTACAATGACTTCGGTGATTACACCGTTGAAAGTTTTAATTCTCGCTTCCCCGACGAGCCGCTTAACGGCGACGTATTCTATACGTTATTCTAGGGTCAGATTCTGATCAAGCTTTGGAGGCATTACTACAACACATTCAGACCGCGCAGCGCACTTCGCTACCGTCCGCCCGCGCGCCTACCTCGCATAACGTGTATGCGTGACCCAAGCCTATCACCTTACTTCCCATACCGATTCTGTTGATGGCGTGGATGGGCTCTGTTGATGGCTTGGATGCGGAGGCGACGTCGATCATTCGCAGCCTGTTGACCGAGATCCGGCTAA
>JBLHNX010000236.1:0-4595 GCA_047622125.1 Paracoccaceae bacterium
GAGGGCGACGCCATCACATTTGCCGCCGATTTGGTGCTTGATGACATCTATCAACTTGCCGAAGGGGCCGAACGCTTGGCGATGGTTGTCATGCCGACCGATGCGCCAACCCACTTTGTTGTGCATGACGGGACACAGCGTGGCACGATTGGGAATGACCTTTATCTAGATTGTTGCGTGACCCTGATCGTCCCTGACAGCACGACGATCGAAGCCTTGATTTTCGTCGAAGTAGAAGATGGCGAAGTCGCCGACACCTATGTCCTACCGCTCGCGACACCTGTGCCCAACACGGATTATCGCCTTGTTGGCGTGGATCGTCACGCCGCAACCAGCCGCCTGTCCGAAGCCGCCTGCGTCTCCTTCACCCGTGGCACGTATATCACCCTTGCCTCGGGTCAACAGCGCGTCGTCGAAGACCTTATTGTCGGGGATCGCGTGTTGACCCGTGATGACGGCCCACAAAAAGTGCGTTGGATCGGTCAGACCACCCTGCGCGCAGTGGGGGAATTTGCGCCCGTTGTGATCAAGAAAGGTACGCTTTTTAATGATCATGATCTGGTGCTCAGTCCCGATCACCGCATCTTTGTTTACCAGCGCAAAGATACCTTGGGTGCGGGCCGCGCCGAGGTCTTGATCAAGGTGCGCCACCTGATTAACAACGACACCGTTTTTCAACGTGACGGCGGTTTTGTCGATTATTTCCAATTGCTGTTTGACGAGCACCAGATTGTCTATGCCGAAGGGATCGCTGCCGAAAGCTTGTTGATTGACACGCGCACGCGAGGCGCCCTGCCTGATGACATCTCGGCAAACAGGCACCGCGAGCGCCAGCACAGCCTTTACGAAGTTACTGAAAGCCTATTGTCGGCGCCCGACGTGGTCGCGCTTTTGCGTCGTGCTTCAAGCAGCTAGTTGCCCAACACGCGCCGCAGCGCTATAGCCGCGCAATGACAAATCGCCCTGACCTTCCCGCCGAAATTGCCCGCCGCCGTACGTTTGCGATTATCTCGCACCCGGACGCTGGCAAGACAACGCTGACTGAAAAGTTCCTCCTTTATGGTGGCGCGATCCAGATGGCTGGCCAAGTGCGCGCCAAAGGCGAAGCACGGCGCACCCGTTCCGACTTCATGCAGATGGAAAAGGATCGCGGGATTTCCGTGTCAGCCTCGGCGATGTCGTTTGATTTCAAGAACTTCCGCTTTAATCTGGTGGATACCCCCGGCCACTCGGACTTTTCCGAGGATACCTATCGCACGCTTACGGCGGTGGACGCTGCCGTGATGGTGATCGACGGGGCCAAAGGTGTGGAAAGCCAGACACAAAAGCTGTTCGAGGTTTGCCGCCTTCGCGATCTGCCAATCCTGACTTTTTGCAACAAGATGGACCGCGAAAGCCGCGATACGTTTGATATCATTGACGAAATTCAGGAAAATCTGGCGATTGACGTGACCCCTGCATCTTGGCCCATCGGGGTCGGGCGCGAATTTATCGGCTGTTACGATATCTTGCAGGACAAGCTGCACCTGATGGACCGCGCGGATCGCAACAAGGTCGCAGAATCAATCGAGATCAACGGCCTTGATGATCCAAAGCTTGCCGAATTGGTGCCCGCGCATCTACTCGAAAAGTTCCTTGAAGAAATCGAGATGGCGCGCGAATTGCTGCCCCCGCTGGACCACGAGGCTTTGCTGAACGGATCAATGACACCGATCTGGTTCGGATCAGCGATGAATTCGTTCGGCGTTCGTGAATTGATGAACGGGATCGCAACCTTTGGTCCCGAACCGCAGCCACAACGCGCAACCCCGCGCGAGATTTTGCCAGAAGAAACAAAGGTTTCCGGCTTTGTTTTCAAGGTGCAGGCAAACATGGATCCGAAACACCGCGACCGCGTGGCGTTTGTGCGTCTGTCGTCCGGCCATTTCATTCGTGGCATGAAACTGACGCATGTGCGCTCCAAGAAACAGATGGCGATTTCCAATCCGGTGCTGTTTCTCGCATCCGATCGCGAACTTGCCGAAGAAGCATGGGCTGGCGACATTATCGGCATCCCAAACCACGGCCAATTACGCATTGGCGACACATTGACCGAAGGCGAAGCCTTGCGCGTTACCGGAATCCCATCGTTTGCGCCCGAATTGCTGCAAGGCGTGCGCGCGGGCGATCCGATGAAATCCAAACACCTTGAAAAGGCACTTATGCAATTCGCCGAAGAAGGCGCGGCCAAAGTGTTCAAGCCTACCTTTGGATCGGGCTATATCGTCGGCGTTGTAGGCGCATTGCAATTCGAAGTGCTGGCCAGCCGGATCGAGCTTGAATACGGGCTGCCCGTGCGCTTTGATCAATCACAGTTCACCTCCGCACGCTGGGTGCATGGCACTAAAGCGGCCGTAGACAAATTCGCCGAGACCAACAAACAGCATATCGCCACCGACAATGACGGTGACGTTGTTTACCTGACCCGTCTGCAGTGGGACATCGACCGCGTTGCACGCGATTATCCCGACGTGACCCTAACGGCGACAAAAGAAATGATGGTCTGAGTCTTGTGCGCAACATCGTGCTGACGGGTTTTCTGCTCGCTTGTTTGCGCAGGCGCAAGACGTTAGTATCGCAGAGACTTCTCTCAATGGACCGTGTCATGAAAAACAACGTTTCTGCCCTCGCTCTATGTGTTCCTCTTGCGGTAATTGGCGGTGCTGCCTTCTCGGAAACAGCAACCCCTTGGGACTTGCTCGCTGCCATACAGATCGATGAGATCATGACCGACACCACTTACGAGGTGCGGAAAGTATTTCCTGCCGCCATCGAGAACGGCATTGAATCCTTTGATATATCAGGATTTGTCGTGCCTCTGACAGATGGAAATGAAATCTCCGACTTCATCCTCGTCTCTGATATGGGCTTTTGCCCGTTCTGCGGCTCGCCTGAACATGGAACCTCGCTTCAGGTTAGCCTTGCCAGTCCGGTAGCAGGGCTTATCGAAGGCAGCCGCGTTTCTTTGCGCGGCTCGCTCGAAGCCATCACCGACCCCGAGACATTCCAGTCAGCGATCATGCGTAACGCGCAGATTGTTGACGGCTAATGGTCTGCCAAGACCCTATGCGCAGTTGGCTTAGTGAACTGCTGATCAGGGCCCAAGTAGACTGATGCAAAAATGGGGAATCTGCGCGACGATCAAGGCCCCCGTCAATGACATCCTGCGCTTTACCGCCTATCACTTTGACAAGGGCGCGCATCGGATCTTCATCTATCTGGACGACGACAACCAAGCGGCGTTTGATCTGCTTAAGGCGCATCCAAAGGTCCGCGTGACGATGTGCGACGCAACGTGGTGGAAGCGCTTGGGCGAACAGCGCCCTGACAAGCATCAGGTGCGCCAATCGCTTAATGCTACCCATGCCTATCATCGCCGCGTCGAAGTGGATTGGCTGATCCACATGGATGTGGATGAATTTCTGGTCAGCGAAATTGCCGTAGATGCCTTGCTTGACGCAGTGCCCAACGACACAGCCCTGACCCGTATTCGCCCGATGGAAGCCCTGTCTGGCGGCATTAGCGCCTTTAAACGGTTCATTCCCAAAATCACTGATCGCGAGCGCATAACCAATGCGATCTACCCGAAATATGGCCGCTACACCAAGGGCGGTTTTCTAAGCCATCTTGCAGGCAAAGTATTTGTGCGCACCGGCCTGCCCGACGTCACCATCCAAATCCACAATGCATTTCAGGACGGGCAGGAAATCAAAGGGATCAACAATCAACCGGGGTTGGATCTTGCCCATCTGCACGCCAAATCCTGGGAGGACTGGCAGGCAAGCTATCGGTTTCGTCTGACCAAGGGATCATATCGCGACTCCCTTGCCCCCAACAAAGCAGTCCAAGACGGCGGGCTGACGATGCACCAGCTTTTCACGATGATCGAGGATGACGGCGGCGCCACAGGTCTACGTGCGTTTTTTGACGAAGTTTGCGCTGATACCCCTGCCCTGCGAGCGCGTTTGGATGCCCATGGTGTCCTGACGTTGGCCAATCTTGACGTCGACACACCATTGTCCACGCATTTCCCTAGCGTAATCCCCTGAGCGCACAACCATTTGACGGCAATCGCGCAACTTGGTATGCGCATCCCAAGATGCAGCGGTCACAGGGCCGCCCAAGGGCCATGCAGGCCAGCATTAATAGCGCCGCGGGCCAAGTCAGTGTCCGCTTACACCGGATACACATGACAAAATTTAGCGATCTAAATCTCGACCCTAAGGTTCTTAAGGCCATCGTCGACACGGGCTATGAAAGCCCAACTCCAATTCAAGCAGGTGCCATCCCCCCCGCCCTCGAAGGGCGCGATGTTTTAGGGATCGCCCAGACCGGCACCGGCAAAACCGCCGCATTTACCATGCCGATGATTTCGATGCTGCGCCGTGGACGTGCGCGCGCGCGCATGCCGCGCTCGCTCGTGCTTTGTCCGACGCGCGAACTTGCCGCACAGGTTGCCGAAAATTTCGACGCCTACGCCAAGTATACCAAGCTGACCAAAGCGCTGCTGATCGGTGGTGTTTCGTTCAAAGAACAAGACATGCTGATCGACAAAG
>JBLHNX010000237.1:0-4594 GCA_047622125.1 Paracoccaceae bacterium
TGTGTTCGACACCGTCCACGACCTTAGCGATCGCGCCTTCGAGAATATAGATCATCTCTTCGCCTTCGTGGCTCACTTCTTCCGAGGTATAGCCAGGGGGCACATGCAATATAAACGATGTCAATTCGTGACCCGGAAAATCAGCGCCAATCTGTTCGTAGGCAATCGACGAGCCTGAAACAGAGAACTGAGGACGTTGACCCGAGCGGGTTAGGCTATCCACTGCCTTGGGGGTTGCAACGAAATAGTCCACGCCCACGTGCAGCGCCGCTGCGATTTGCGAGAGCGTGCCAAGTGTCGGTGTGGCATTGCCGCGCTCAACCTGACTGAGATAGCCAACCGAAACACCCGAATCAGTGCCCAGTTCTTGCAGCGTCAAACCAAGCCGATGGCGTTGGCGACGCATGCGCGGACCAAGGCTATTCACGTTATTGGACAGGTCTTTGACCAAGAATATCCCCCAAATCGCACCGTCAGTTGTAATGTTTTTGTATGGCGCGACTTGAACTAGCCTGTTGAAAAACCGTTATTCCGTCAACACAATTTTTTTACTGCGCTGCAGCAAAGCACGTCGGTTGCGCTTGAGTCTGCCGCGCGTTGGCTGTTCTCTGGCAAGATGGTAACCGCACTCATCACCCACCCCGAATGTCTTGATCACGTCACGCCACCGGGCCACCCCGAGCAAGTGGCGCGACTGGATGCCGTGCTTGGCGCGCTGGCGGACATGGACCTGCGCCGTGTGCCCGCGCCGATGGTCGCAGATGACGATCTGCTGCGCGCCCATCCGCAAAGCCATATCAATGCGATTCGTAACGCGGCCCCAACCCAAGGTTGGCGGTCGCTTGATGCCGATACGCACATGTCAGTTGGAACGCTTGCCGCTGCCTATCGTGCGGCAGGTGCCGTCGCGCGTGGTGTCGATCTGGTGCTTGGCGGCGATGTTGCCAATGCCTTTGCCGCCGTGCGCCCACCGGGGCACCACGCCGAACGCGAAACTGCCATGGGGTTTTGTTTCTTCGGATCGGTTGCTGTCGCCGCGAAACATGCGCTGGACCATCACGGGCTGAAACGTGTCGCTATCGTTGATTTCGATGTGCATCACGGCAATGGCACGCAAGACTTGGTCGAGGATGACGCGCGCATTCTGTTTTGCTCCACCCATCAATCGCCGTTATATCCCGGCACCGGTGCGGCAGATGAGGTTGGCGCGTATGACAATGTGGTCAACGTGCCGTTGCCTGGTGGCGCGGGTTCCAAGGCGTTTCGCGACGCGATGGAACGGGTGATCCTACCGCGCGTCGATGCGTTTGCCCCTGAACTTCTGCTGATTTCCGCCGGATTTGATGCACATGAAGATGATCCATTGGCAGGGATGATGCTGAAAACAGATGATTTTGCGTGGATAACCAGCAGACTTTGCGATTTGGCGGATAAACACTGCGGTGGGCGCGTGGTATCCAGCCTTGAAGGCGGTTATGATCTTGAGGCTTTGGCCGTCAGTGCCGCTGCCCACGTTGCCGTTCTAGAGGAGAGAGGCCGATGACCGACCAACCCGTTAAAGAAATGAGCTTTGAAGATGCGATGCGCGAGCTTGAAGGCGTCGTTGGACAGCTTGAGCGCGGTGATGTGCCGCTTGAGGAATCGATCAAACTTTATGAACGTGGGGCCCTGTTGAAAAAGCGCTGCGAGTCCAAGTTGAAAGAGGCCGAAGAAAAAGTTGCCAAGCTGACGCTGGATGGTGATGGTCAGCCTACAGGGACGACCCCCTTGGATGGCTAACAACGGCCCTGCAAAATTCGAGGTCACGCGGACCGTCGTTATGACGCGCCACCCTTTGGGCGCATCGTTGAAGGTGGCAGGAGAGACCGCCGATGCGCGTGTGGATTTCGCGCTGGCTGGTCTGACGGGCCCAATTCCCGAAGCAATGAAATACGCCGTGCGCGGCGGCAAAGCCCTGCGCGCGTTTCTGGTTCTTGAATCGGCGCGCTTGCATGGCATTGATGCGGCGCGCGCCCAACCTGCCGCTGCCGGGATAGAATGTTTGCACGCCTATTCGCTGGTCCACGATGACCTGCCCTGCATGGACGATGATGCTTTGCGTCGCGGGCAGCCGACTGTGCATGTGAAATGGGACGAGGCAACAGCCGTGCTGGTTGGTGACGCGCTCCATTCCCTCGCCTTTCAGCTGGTGATGGAAACAGAAGTTGACGCGCAACAGCGGTTCACCCTGACCCACACCCTTGCTGCCGCCGCAGGTGCGCGCGGGATGGTTGGCGGGCAAGCGATGGATATCGCCGCTGAAACGGCCGCTGAACCGCTGACGTTGGATCAGATCATGGCGCTGCAAGCGGCCAAAACAGGCGCGTTGATTTCTTGGTCGGCCATGGCGGGGCCGCGCATGGCGGGCGACAAAGAACACCAGTTGCGGATCTATGGTGATTGCCTTGGTCTTGCCTTTCAGATCGCAGATGATGTGCTGGATGTGGTCGGCGATGCCGCGACCGTCGGCAAGGCTGTGCGCAAGGACGAAGCCGCTGGAAAGGCCACGTTTGTTTCTCTATTGGGCCTTGATGGGGCGAAACGCCGCGCACAGGATTTGGTGACTGAAGCCTGTGACGCGCTATCATTTTACGGCGACGACGCGGAAACATTGAAGGAGGCCGCGCGTTTTGTTATTGCCCGCGGGCATTGATGAAAGGCCGAACCCATGGCTGACAGACCCAAAACACCCACGCTTGACCGCGTTCACTTGCCTGCTGACCTGCGTGAAATGTCGGACAGCGACTTGCATCGTGTGGCCAATGAACTGCGCGCTGAAACGATTTCGGCGGTGTCGGAAACCGGCGGGCACTTGGGCGCAGGTCTGGGTGTGGTCGAATTGACCGTGGCATTGCATGCAGTTTTCGATACCCCACGTGACAAGATCATCTGGGACGTCAGCCACCAGTGTTACCCGCATAAAATCCTGACAGGGCGGCGTGACCGTATCCGCACCCTGCGCCAAAAGGACGGGCTAAGCGGGTTCACTAAACGCAGCGAATCCCCCTATGATCCGTTTGGCGCGGCGCATTCCAGCACTTCGATTTCTGCCGCTTTGGGCTTTGCTGTTGCGGCTGATCTGGGCGGCGATCCGGGTGACGGGATTGCCGTGATCGGTGACGGGGCCATGTCGGCTGGCATGGCGTTCGAGGCGATGAATAACGCGGGCCATCTGGGCAAGCGGTTGTTCGTGATCCTGAATGACAATGAAATGTCGATTGCCCCGCCCGTCGGCGCGATGTCGTCCTACCTTAGCCGCCTTTATGCCGGTGCGCCGTTCCAGGATTTGAAAGCTGCCGCCAAAGGGGCGGTTTCTTTCTTGCCCACGCCCCTGCAAGAGGGCGCGCGCCGTGCCAAGGAAATGCTGAAAGGTATGACTGTCGGCGGCACCCTGTTTGAGGAATTGGGTTTCAATTACGTTGGCCCGATTGACGGTCACGATTTGGAACAGTTGCTGTCGGTCTTGCGCACCGTGAAAGCGCGCGCAACTGGGCCGGTTCTGATCCATGCGATCACGAAAAAGGGCAAGGGGTATGCCCCCGCCGAGGCGGCGCAGGATCGCGGTCATGCCACCGCGAAATTCGATTTGATTACCGGCAAACAGGCCAAGGCGAAAAGCAACGCGCCGAGCTATACATCTGTGTTTGCCGAGGCGCTTTTGAAACAAGCCGCAGCTGACCCCAAGATTTGCGCTGTCACGGCTGCGATGCCGGACGGCACCGGCCTGAACCGGTTCATGGAGCGTTATGCCAGCCGGTGTTTCGACGTGGGCATTGCCGAACAGCACGCGGTGACGTTTTCCGCAGGGTTGGCGGCGGGCGGGATGAAACCGTTCTGCGCGCTTTATTCGACGTTCTTGCAACGTGGTTACGATCAGGTCGTGCACGATGTGGCGATCCAGCGCTTGCCCGTTCGTTTTGCGATTGATCGCGCTGGGCTGGTCGGTGCCGATGGCGCAACCCATGCGGGCAGTTACGACATCGCCTATCTGGCGAACCTGCCCGGTTTTGTCGTTATGGCCGCCGCAGACGAGGCCGAATTGGTGCGCATGGTTGCCACTGCCGCCGCCCATGATGACGGTCCGATTGCGTTCCGTTTTCCGCGTGGCGAAGGCGTCGGTGTTGAAATCCCCGAAGACGCGCAGCCGCTTGAAATCGGCAAGGGCCGGATGATCCGCGAAGGCAAACAAGTTGCGATCCTGTCGTTCGGCACACGCCTGCAAGAGGTCGAGGCGGCCTGCGAGGCGTTGCTGGCCAAAGGGATTACGCCGACAATTGCAGACGCCCGTTTCGCCAAGCCGCTGGATCGCGACTTGATTCTGAAACTTGCCGCTGATCATGATGCGTTGATCACCGTCGAAGAAGGTGCTGTTGGTGGTTTTGGCAGCCATGTGGCGCAGCTTTTGTCAGACGAAGGCGTGTTCGATCACGGGCTACGATTCCGCTCGATGGTCTTGCCCGATACGTTTATCGACCAATCCAGCCCGCGCGATATGTATGCAATGGCTGGCCTGAACGCCGAAGATATCGAGCGTAAGGTGCTTGAGGTCATGGGC
>JBLHNX010000238.1:0-4579 GCA_047622125.1 Paracoccaceae bacterium
GCCGATGTGGTTGTGAATTGCGTCGGCGTGCTCGACGAGGTTGGCAAGAACACCTTTAAGGCCGTGCAGGTCGAGGGCGCAGAACGGATTGCGCGGATTGCCGCGAGCGAAGGTGTTTCGCGCATGGTGCATATTTCCGCTATTGGGGCTGATGCCGAAACCAAAAGTGAATACGCCCGCACCAAGGCGGCAGGTGAAGCTGCTGTGCTGGCGCATATGCCGGACGCGATGATCCTGCGTCCTTCGATCATATTCGGGCAAGAAGACGACTTCTTTAACCGTTTTGCAGGTATGACCCGCTTTAGTCCGGTGTTGCCTGTCGTTGGCGCGGGCACCTTGTTCCAGCCGGTATATGTCGATGACGTGGCGCAAGCGGCTGTTCTGGGCATTGCTGGCAATGCGGCGGGCGTTTACGAACTTGGCGGCCCCGACGTTCAGTCATTCCGCGAATTGATGAACGAGATGCTGCATGTGGTGCGCCGCCGCCGTCTTGTCGTGAATATTCCCTTTCCGATTGCGCGCGTCATGGCCTTGGGCTTTCGTGTGGGGCGCTTTTTGTCGATCGGGCTGGTGCGCGGCCCGCTGACGGCCGATCAGGTTGCGAACCTTGCCAATGACAATGTCGTGGCTGATGGTGCGCAAGGCTTTGACGCTTTGGGTATCTCGCCTGTGCCGATGGAGGCGATCTTGCCTGACTATCTGTGGCGGTTTCGCCCCTCGGGTCAGTATAACGAGATCAAGGAATCCGCGCGTAATCTTAAGGCCTGAACTTCATGACTGAACCTACAACGCTGGTCGCCCTTTTCCTGGGTCTCTTGGAAGGGCTGACCGAGTTTATTCCCGTGTCGTCCACGGGGCATTTGCTGCTTGCAGGTCACTTTCTTAAGTTCGAAAGCGCGGGAAAAACGTTTGAAGTTGTGATCCAGTTGGGTGCGGTTTTAGCGATCCTGACAATTTATTCCACGAAACTCTGGGGCGTATTCCGTAACGCCCCCCACGACCCAGCGGCACGTCGGTTTATCCTGTCGGTGCTAATTGCGTTTTTGCCCGCCGTATTTATCGGCGTGCTGGCGCATGATTTTATCAAGACCGTTCTGTTTGAATCGCCGATGTTGATTTCCGTGATGCTGATCCTTGGCGGGATTGTCTTGTTGTTCGTGGATCGCGTTGCCCCACCTGTTCAACACGACGACGCGATGCGGATACCTTTGCGCAAGGCGCTGGCGATTGGTTTTATCCAATGTCTGGCAATGATCCCCGGTGTGTCACGCTCGGGCGCGTCAATTGTTGGGGCCTTGATGATGGGTGTCGGTAAACGCGCGGCGGCTGAATTTTCGTTCTTCTTGTCGATGCCGACCATGGCGGGCGCGTTTGCATATGATCTTTATAAGAACCGCGATGTTCTTGATGCATCGGCGATGGGCGAAATCGCGATTGGCTTTGCGATGGCATTTCTGACGGCGGTCGTCGTGGTGAAATGGGTTCTGAACTATGTAACCCGCCACGGGTATCGCATTTTCGGATGGTGGCGAATCATCGTTGGCGGGGTTGCGATGGCAGCGCTGCTGGCCGGTTTTTAGGTAATATGTCAGCATAACTGCCTTAAATTTACCGAAGGCCAAGGAAATTTTCCGCAGAGTAGCAATATTTCTCATAATTAGGTCAGCAATGCTGCCTTTTCATTTCTGACAACACATTCTATCAAATGCATCCGGGATCATGACGGAGGATGCGGTATGGCTGGCCAGAAGATGTTGAAATTTGTGACTGTAGAGCGGGACATGCCGGAAAAGCGTGTGCCGAATCTGCGCCGTCAGGACTTTGACGAAATCTACTCCGAGTATGCCCGCGACAAGGCTGCCGAGCAGGCGAGCCGGTGCAGCCAGTGCGGCGTGCCCTATTGCCAAAGCCACTGCCCGTTGCACAATAACATTCCTGACTGGCTTCGCTTAACCGCCGAAGGCCGGCTTGAAGAAGCCTATGAGATTGCACAAGCCACCAATACGTTCCCCGAAATCTGCGGCCGTATTTGCCCGCAGGATCGACTGTGCGAAGGCAACTGCGTGATCGAACAATCCGGCCATGGCACTGTCACCATCGGGGCCGTTGAAAAATACATCACCGACACTGCGTTCGAAAAAGGTTGGGTCAAGCCGATCCGACCTGCAATTGAGCGCACTGAAAGCGTTGGGATTATTGGCGCAGGGCCGGGTGGCCTTGCTGCTGCCGATCGATTGCGCCGCGTTGGCGTGCAGGTCACGGTTTATGACCGCTATGACCGCGGCGGTGGTTTGCTGACTTATGGCATCCCTGGTTTCAAGCTTGAAAAAGACATCGTCATGCAGCGCATGGCCCAACTTGAAGACGGCGGCGTAGAAGTTGTTCTGAACTGCAATGTCGGTGAAGATCTTACCTTTGACGCGATTCGTGGCAAACATGACGCGGTCTTGATCGCTACAGGCGTTTACAAGACACGCGACCTTCAAGCGCCGGGGTCTGGCGCTGACGGCATCGTGCGCGCGATTGATTATCTGACCGCCAGCAACCGCAAAAGCTTTGGCGATATCGTCGAGGAATTTGAAAGCGGAGAGCTGAACGCGGCTGGCAAGAAAGTTGTTGTGATCGGCGGCGGTGACACTGCGATGGACTGTGTGCGCACGGCGATCCGTCAAGGCGCTGAAAGCGTGAAGTGCCTATATCGCCGTGACAAAGCCAACATGCCCGGCTCACAGCGCGAAGTACAAAACGCCGAAGAAGAGGGTGTTGAGTTTGTTTGGCTCGCAGCGCCCAAAGGCTTTACCGGCGATACCGTTGAAGGAGTCATGGTGCAGAAAATGCGCCTTGGTGCGCCGGATGCGACTGGCCGCCAAATGCCCGAACTGATCGAAGGCAGCGATTACATCGAACAGTCCGACCTCGTCATCAAGGCGCTCGGCTTTGAACCCGAAGACCTGCAAACCCTTTGGGGTGTGCCTGATCTTGAAGTGACGCGCTGGGGCACGATCAAGGCCGACTTCACAACCGGCAAGACCAACCTAGAAGGCGTCTATGCGGCTGGGGACATTGTGCGTGGCGCAAGCCTTGTTGTTTGGGCAATCCGTGACGGGCGTGATGCAGCTGATGCGATCCTTGACTACATCAGTCAAGCCGCCGGCGTTGCAGCGCAATGATCCGGATAACCCGCCATATTCTGCTGTCGATTGCCTTGATGGCAGCCTCGTCACTTGCGGCGCAATCGTCGTTTCAACCGCCGCAAGGCTGCACGGGTACATTGACTGTTCAATACCGCGCCTGTCTCGTGTCCAACATCTGGACCTGCGAGGGTGACGGCGCTGGCGAACAGTGGGTCAGCGTATTTTCGCAAGCCGGACCATTTCAAGTGCGCAAGGTCGATGCCGAATTCCAATGGTTAGAAACCTACTATGCGGCGCCACCACGCACCGAAGAAATGCAGCTGCCTGCACCTGATCCCGAAAGCCTGACCGAGCTGTTCGCCCAAGGGTACGATACCTACGATTTTACGACCGTCCCAAGCGTGAATGCTGATCCAGAACGTTATGTGGGTTTTGACCGGCTGACGGGCGAAACAACCGTGATCGATGGCGAGGTTTTGCTGAACACGGAATACGCATACGATCAGCTTGATCCTGCGGGCAATATTACGGCCTCGAACGCAGGCCGTCAGTTTGTGAGCGAGCGTCACCGCCTGTTCTTTTTCGGGGTCTCTTGGAGCAGCGAAACGCCGGACGATCAGTTTGATGCGTCGCCGGTCGAATTTATCTACCCCGGCGAAGCGGGCTTTTTTTCATCAACTCCGAAATTCGGCTGCGGGGCGATTATGAGCAGCTTTGAGGGCGCGCAATGATCCGTGTGGCCTTTGTCCTTGCCGTACTTGCAAGCCCGGCTGGCGCGCAGACCTTTGGTTTGCCGCAGGGTTGCGAGGGCTATGTCACCATTCAAAAACGCGCCTGCATGGTCACACATAACTTTATCTGTGCCAGTGATCCCCAAGGTCATCAGCGCCGCGTTGATATGGACGAGATCGGCATGATCTACATGTCCACCATTGATGCCGATACCCAATGGGTTGAAAGCTTTAGCCCGATTACAGGCGATACCGAACGGCTTGGCCCCGTGATCGAAGACCCAGCATCGTTCAGCGACCTGATCGAAATCGGTGCGGACTCGTGGAATTTCAGCACAACCTCGGATCAAGAAGGCGTGCTTCAGTTCACCGGCCTTGATCGGTTGACAGGCCGCAAGGTCGTCATTGACGGCGTGGAGCTGGAAGAAACCGAGTATGAAATGACGGTCCGGAATCTGAGCGGACAGGAACTGTGGCGCTCCGAGGGGCGCGAGTTCATTCATCGCGACTGGCGGATATTCCTTTCAGGCGTGCGCCAGGTCACGACGCCGGACGAATCCTACGGTCGTGATAACACGCCAGTCGCGTTCTTTTTTCCCGGAGAGGACGGCTTTTTGGCCGTCGAACCGATCTATGATTGTGACGTCATTCTGTCATCGGCAGACGGCGTCGATATTTCCCTACCCACGCGGGTCAGCGGACCATGAAGGAGCA
>JBLHNX010000239.1:0-4569 GCA_047622125.1 Paracoccaceae bacterium
TGCTGAAAGGTATGACTGTCGGCGGCACCCTGTTTGAGGAATTGGGTTTCAATTACGTTGGCCCGATTGACGGGCATGATTTGGAACAGTTGTTGTCGGTCTTGCGCACCGTGAAAGCGCGCGCAACTGGGCCGGTTCTGATCCATGCGATCACGAAAAAGGGCAAGGGGTATGCCCCCGCCGAGGCGGCGCTGGATCGCGGTCATGCCACCGCAAAATTCGATTTGATTACCGGCAAACAGACCAAGGCGAAAAGCAACGCGCCGAGCTATACATCTGTGTTTGCCGAGGCGCTTTTGAAACAGGCCGCAGCTGACCCCAAGATTTGCGCTGTCACGGCTGCGATGCCGGACGGCACCGGCCTGAACCGATTCATGGAGCGTTATGCCAGCCGGTGTTTCGACGTGGGCATTGCCGAGCAGCACGCGGTGACGTTTTCCGCTGGGTTGGCGGCGGGTGGGATGAAACCGTTCTGCGCGCTTTATTCGACATTCTTGCAACGTGGTTACGATCAGGTTGTGCACGATGTGGCGATCCAACGCTTGCCCGTTCGTTTTGCTATTGATCGCGCTGGGCTGGTCGGGGCTGATGGCGCGACCCATGCGGGCAGTTATGACATCGCCTATCTGGCGAACCTGCCCGGTTTTGTCGTTATGGCCGCCGCAGACGAGGCCGAATTGGTGCGCATGGTTGCCACTGCCGCCGCCCATGATGACGGTCCGATTGCGTTCCGTTTCCCGCGTGGCGAAGGCGTCGGCGTTGAAATCCCCGAAGACGCGCAGCCGCTTGAAATCGGCAAGGGCCGGATGATCCGCGAGGGCAAACAAGTTGCGATCCTGTCATTTGGCACACGCCTGCAAGAGGTCGAAGCAGCCTGCGAGGCGTTGCTTGCCAAAGGGATTACGCCGACAATTGCAGACGCCCGTTTCGCCAAGCCGCTGGATCGCGACATGATTCTGAAACTTGCCGCTGACCATGATGCATTGATCACCATCGAAGAAGGTGCCGTCGGAGGTTTTGGCAGCCATGTGGCGCAGCTATTGTCAGATGAAGGCGTGTTCGATCACGGGCTACGGTTCCGCTCGATGGTCTTGCCCGATACGTTTATCGACCAATCCAGCCCGCGCGATATGTATGCAATGGCTGGCCTGAACGCCGAAGATATCGAGCGTAAGGTGCTTGAGGTCATGGGCGTTGGTGTGATCGGCAAGCGCGCCTAGGGTTTTGGCGGCAAACGCTCCTCGATGGCTTTCAGGCGTTCCAACACTTCGTCGCGGTAGGTATCTGTGCGCGCCACATCGTCTTCATGATGCGCATCTTGCATTGAGTTCACGATCAGACCGACAAGCAGGTTCACAACTGCGAATGTCGTCATCATTATGAAGGGCACGAAAAACGCCCAAGCATATTGATAGGATTCCATCACGGGGCGCACGATGCCCATGGACCAGCTTTCCAGTGTCATAATCTGGAACAGCGAATAGGCCGATCGACCCAACGTGCCGAACCATTGCGGAAAGCTATCGCCGAACAGTTTTGTCGCCATGACGCTTCCGATGTAGAAAATGATCATCATCAGCAGGAACACGCTTCCCATACCGGGAAGGGCAGTCACAAATCCCTCGACAACACGGCGCAGGCGTGGGGCGGCAGACATAACCCGCAACACCCGCAGAATGCGCAGCGCACGCAGCACCGAGAATGTCTGTGCGGCGGGCACGATCGCGATACCGATGATAACGAAATCAAAGATATTCCAGCCGGAGCGGAAGAACCTGAACCCATGCGCGAACAGCTTGGCGGCGATTTCGATCACAAAGATACATAGACAGATCGTATCAAGTGCGATGATCAACGGTCCAAGAGTGGCCATGACCGTGTCTGAGGTTTCGAGCCCCAAAATAACAGCGTTGAACAGAATGACGCCAATAATGACATTGCGCACAAAATCGCGGTCAAGGTAGTGGGCGGTTTTTTCACGCAGGGTCATCAAAGCCTCGCTTGTTTGCTTGGGCTTCATATGTGGTGTGGCGCTCGCAGTGGCAAGGCTAGTTCCCGGCGGCGAGAAGTGCGTGGAGGCCGCTGCGGTAATCTGGATAGATCAGGCTAACCCCTAGTTGGTCTTTGATCCGGTCATTACACACCTTTTTACTTTCGGCGTAAAAGCTGCGTGCCATGGGGGTCATGTCGGCGTCTGCAAACGCCACAGCCTCGGGAATGGGCATACCTAGCAGTTCGGCGGCATAGGCGATCACGTCTTGCGGCGGGGCAGGGTCATCATCGCACAGGTTATAAATTGCGCCGGGATTGGGCTGCGCGATAGAGGCGGCCAATACCTGCGCGATGTCATCAACATGGATACGGCTGAACACTTGCCCGTCCTTTATGATGCGCCGTGCGCTACCATTGCGCACCTTGGCAAAGGGGCCACGACCCGGGCCGTAGATGCCAGCAAGCCTGAAAATATGCAGCGGCAGGTCGAGTGACTGCCAATCTGCTTCGGCTGCGACGCGCAATTGCCCGCGTTTCGTTGACGGGGCAAGGGGCGTATTTTCGTCAACCCAACCGCCGTTGTGATCGCCGTAAACACCCGTAGTGGACAGGTATCCAACCCACTCAAACTGATCGCGCCGCGCGGCTATGTCATCGCGCAGGGCGTTCAATACAGGATCACCATCCCCATTTGGCCCCGCTGAAATCAACAGATGCGAGGCCTGATCCAGCTGCTCTGAGATTGACGCGTCAGGCCAGATCAGCGGCTTGGCCCCCGTTGCGCGCACCCTGTCAGCTTTATCGGCAGACCGTGTAGTGCCGAAAATCGTCCAACCCTGACGGTGCAGAATTGGCGACAAGGCGCCGGCACTATAGCCGTGCCCGAATGACAGTAGCGTCTTAGTCACCGGCAGTTACTGCGCATAGGTCGCGCCTTCTTCATCAAGGATTGCCCTAAGCTCGGCAAGGTGACGCACGTCTTGTTCGGGGTATTCTTCCAATTCACGCGCCGTCTTTTCGGCGACGTCATCAGGCAACACGCGCAAAGGCTGCCCCGTTTGTAGGGCGCGAATATATGTCTCGGCGGCGCGTTCAAAATAGAACATCCGGTTGAATGTTTCGGCCACAGTATCGCCAATGACCATGACGCCGTGATTGCCCATGATCATGACTTTTTGCTTGGGGTCGGTGAAAAGGGTGGCACACCGCGCGCCTTCTTCCTCGAATGCCAAGCCGCCATACCCATCATCGATGACGTAGCGATTAAAGAAGGTCGCGCAGTTTTGATCAATCGGCAGCAGGCGACTATCGGCAAGCGATGCAAGGACCGTCGCGTGGATCGAATGCACATGCATGGCGCAGCGCGCGTGGCGACAGTGCCGATGCATGCCCCCGTGCAGGCCCCAGGCTGTGGGGTCGGGCGCATTTGGCCCCGTCAGCGTTTCTGGATCATTCGCATCCACGACGATCAGATCGCTGGCCTTGATTCGGCTGAAATGCATCTGATTGGGGTTCATCAGGAACCGCGTGCCGTCATCGTTAATTGCCATCGAGAAATGATTGGCGATCCCTTCGTGCATGTTAAGTCGTGCCGTCCAGCGAAAAGCGGCGGCAAGATCGACACGTTCGTCCCAATGGTCAAGGTTTAGACGCTTTGATGCGGCTGTCATAGTAGCCTCCTGTTGTTTCTCGTAGCCTGCCAGTTTTGGGGTGATATCGCCAGTGAGTTTGAGGCAAAGTACGACACGACTTGCAGACCGGTGCAGGTTCGTGCCAGATTTGGCGATGAAAATATTCCCGACATATCAAAGGACCCCGCCGCATGAGCGCTGATACGACTCTGCCTATGATATCGCCTGATACGGTGGTCCCTGAAGCCTTTACCGACGCCAAGGCAGCCGTCGCCAAATTGATCGCGCTCTATGACGAAGCGACGCAGTTCCTTTGCGCGGCTTTTTCTGAAACGCTTGCGACTGGTCAGCCTGCCTCGCGGTATCGCGCTTTTTATCCAGAAGTCCGCATCCGCACGACGAGCTTTGCCGTGATTGACAGCCGCCTGTCGTATGGGCACGTCGCCCAGCCCGGCAGCTATTCTGCAACAATCACCCGACCGCATTTGTTTGAGAAGTATCTTGAGCAACAGATCAGTCTGCTGATCCAAAACCATAAGCTTCCCGTCGAAATCGGGGTGTCGATGACGCCAATGCCCGTGCATTTTGCTGTAGCGAACCAAGAGGGCGCATCAGTCCCTCAGGAAGGGGCGGGCGAATTCACCCTGCGCGATGTCTTTGACGTGCCTGATTTGGCGACGACCAATGATGACATCGTTAACGGTCTTGGGTTCACATTTGAGGACGGCTCGCATCCATTGGCGCCGTTCACCGCGCAGCGTGTTGATTATTCGTTGGCACGATTGTCGCATTACACTGCGACATCACCCGAGCATTTTCAGAACCATGTGTTGTTTACCAATTACCAGTTCTACGTCGAAGAGTTCGAGGCCTACGCACGCCAGATGTTGGCCGACAAAGATAGCGGCTATACGTCATTTGTCGCGACCGGAAATGTCGAAATCAC
>JBLHNX010000240.1:0-4566 GCA_047622125.1 Paracoccaceae bacterium
TGCTCGGCCAGAACCGTTTGCAGACGTGCAACCTCGCGCCGGGCGGCCTGAGCCTCAAGGGCACGACGCACGACCGCAAGAAGATGCGCAGAGTCGTATGGTTTTTCCAGAAAATCCTCGGCACCTGCGCGGATCGCCTCAACCGCATGGCCAATATCGCCGTGGCCCGTCAACAGAACCACCGGTACTCCAAAATTCTGTGCCTTGACCTCTTTCAGAAAGGCAATTCCGTCCATTTTTGGCATGCGCAGATCGCTGATGATAAGGTCGGGTTCATCTGCCATGGCGCCCAAGGCATCCTCCGCCAACGCAAAAGCCCGAACCGTGAAACCAGATGTCTGAACCAAATCGCAAAGCGCCGAAAGATGATCGGCATCGTCATCCACGATGTAAATGTTGGCATTCATGCAGCATCTGCCTTTTGCTGAACCGCCAAAGGTAAGGTGACTGTCACGTGCGTGCCTTGGCCTTTCGTCGAAGCAATATCGAGTGATCCGTTGAAATCTGCAAGGATCGCTTTGCAAATCGCCAGTCCAAGGCCCAACCCTTCGCCCGTCAGCTTAGTCGAGGTAAACGGTTCGCCAACCAGTGAAAGGTCGGCTTGCGCGATTCCGACGCCATTGTCACTCACACATAGGCAGGCTTGGCCGTCATGTGTCGACAGAGTGATACCAACGTGTCCATCCTGCTTGTCGGCTATCGCGTCCAGCGCGTTCAGCATCAGGTTGACCACAACCTGCTCGATCCGGATAGCGCCGGCTATCACAAAAACCGCGTCTTCCGGATTTTGGTACTCGGGCACCACACCGAGGTCACGCAGGCGCGGCGCGACCAAATCGAGGGCAGCGGCCACCGAAACGCGCATGTCGATGAGGGACAATTCTACCACCTCTTTACGGGCAAAACTCTTGAGGTGCTTGGTCGTGCGTTGCATCCGGCGGATCATCCCGCGTGCCTTACCCAGCCGGATCATCGTCACAGTATCATCGCCCCCCACACCCAGCTCAGCCGCCGACAGCGTGGCCTCCATCGCGGCAAGAGGTTGGCTGATCTCATGGACAATCGCCGCTGACATGCGACCGAGTGCGGCCATCTTTTCAGTATGAACAAGCGCTTCCTGCGCGGCCCTCAATTCCACCTCGGCCTGACCGCGCGCATCCACCTCGCGGGCAAGGTCAGCCGTCCGTTCGATCACCATCGACTCCAGCTTTTCAGACTGTGAAAGACGCAATACGATAATTTGCCGACGTTGCTCCCATGCCTTCAACGCGGCGGCAATAGCCAGCGTTCCTAGTGCCGCGAGCGCGGCCCACCCAAATGATAAAAGCTGTAGCTGGCTGGTTGAGCGCGCAGCAATCACTTGCCAACCCGTCGCGGGCATAGGGGCGACCCGCGCAATCCATCCTGTGCCCTTGGCATCAATCCCGTCGAGGGGTGCAGATACCAGCGGTGCGGAGTCCGCCAGCGCCACCCCGTCATACGCACGGGTGGCCTCAAGGCGATCAAGGACATTGCCGTCCAAGCGCGTCAGCGCACGGTATTTCCAATCCGGGCGCGCTGACAGGAACACCACGCCGTTCTCATCGGCCAGGGCGACATCCGCGTCCGCAGTTCGCCAGATATCTTCAAGCGGGCGCAGGTCCAGTTTCACTACTAAAACACCGCGCATCCCCCCCGCGTCCACGCGCATCGAAAGGAAATATCCAGGCACACCTGTCGTCACACCAATCGCATAAAACTGACCGTGCCCTGCTGCCATCGCTTCTTGAAAGTAGGGGCGGAACGCATAATTCTGCCCGACGAAACTGCCCTCGCGGTTCCAGTTCGACGCCGCGATCGTCTCGCCTTGCGCATCGATCAAAAACAGCTCTCCGGCCTGCGCATGCACGGCGACGGTTTCCAGATAGCTGTTGGCAGCCTGCAATGATCCCGTCCCTGCCAATGCATTGCGCACGCGGACATCTTCAGCTGCAACAGCAGGCAGGGATCGCAAACGTTCCACCTCTACCTCGACGGCGCGTGCGGTCAGCAATAAGGTCTGATCCAGTTCCGCGCGCGCGCGCCCAAGGGCAAGGTATTGTGCCGCAACCCAAACCAAGGCCGCGGCAAGACCCGCAATGAGGATGGGTCTGATTATGGTCTTCACATCAGGTTTCCGAAGGTCTTGGCCCCCCTGATGGATCTCCGGCTAAAGCATTTTCGCGGCGTGCCTGCGCCCAGTTCATGCCCAGCAACAGCACAATCAGCGCCGCTCCCGCGAGCTCGACCATGAAGTCGGGCCAGAACAGAGCCACCACACCGGGCAACAGCAGCAGTCGTACCCAGACGGACATGGGCCGCCACAAGAACCCTTCCAATGCGGCGGCGAAGGCTGTCAGACCTAGAATGGCAATCGCCCCGCTCCAGATCACAACCGGCAACGGGCCGCCTAGGATGATTTCCTCGTTGAACACCATGAACAGCGGTATCAGATAAAGGCCCTTTGCGTATTTCCATGCCTGAAAACTTGTCTCCATCGGTTTGCTGCCCGCAATCGCCGCTCCGGCAAAGCCCGCTAAGGCCACAGGCGGCGTCACGTTACTATCCTGTGAATACCAGAAAACAACCAAATGCGCGATCAGGATCGGCATACCGAACTGTTCGGTCAGCGCGGGACCAACCAGAATGATCAACACGATATAGGCCGCTGTCACCGGCAGCCCCATTCCAAGGATCAGGCTTGCGATCAGAACCAGGATCAGCGCCAACACAATATTACCGCCTGAAAAGGCAATCATCATAGCCGAGAATTTCAGTCCAAGCCCGGTCAGGCCGACGACGCCCACGATGATACCCGCCACGGCACAGGCCACGGACACAGCCACCGCATTGCGCGCGCCCAACTCAAGCGCCTCAAGCGTCAGTGCAATGCCACGACGGCACAAGGCGACAAAGCCAGTAGCCGTCGGGCCAGCGGCCAAGAACGTCCAAAGCGCGCGCGCTGAGGCCGCCGCGATGATCGCCAAGATCGCGTAAAACCCGACCCGCATGGGCGAATAACCCGCGATCAACAGTGCCACCAACGCCACGAGTGGGAAGAGGAAATGCCAGCCTTCTGCCATGACCTCGCGCACGCGTGGCAGCTCTTCGGCGGTCAGGCCGACCATGCCTTGTTTGACGGCGGCGATGTGGACCAACAGGTAGACCGTGCCGAAATAGAGGATCGCGGGGAAGATCGAGACCAGCACGATATCGACGTAGGGCATGCGGGTGAATTCGCTCATCAAAAACGCACCTGCTCCCATCAACGGTGGCATGATCTGACCGCCCGTGGACGCCGCGGCCTCAATTCCACCCGCCTGTGCTGGACGGTATCCGAGCTTTTTCATCAGCGGAATCGTGAAGGCACCCGTGGTGACCACATTGGCGATGGCCGAGCCGGAGATAGACCCCATGCCGGCGCTTGCGATGACAGCGGCCTTGGCAGGGCCGCCGCGTTGTTTGCCAGCAGCAGCATATGCCAGATCGATAAAAAACTTACCCGCGCCCGTGACTTCAAGGAACGCTCCGAACAACACGAAGATAAACACGAATGTCGACGCCACACCAAGCGGGATGCCGAAAATCCCCTCGGCCCCCAGTGTCATCTGGCTTGCAACGCGTTCCAGAGGATAGCCGCGGTGGTTCATAATACCGGGCATCCAGTCAGACAGGAACGGCAGTTCGCCTCGCCCGCCTGCAAAGGCATAGACGATAAAGAAGGCTCCGATCAGCGTCATGCTGAGGCCGACGGCACGACGCGCGGCCTCTAACGTGACGATAATAGTCACAACACCAACCCAGACGTCGATGTCGCGTGGAAAGATTTGGTTGGCGATTGTGTCGATGTTGGTGGGCAACCAGGCGCCCACCAGTAAACTCGTAGCGATCAAGACCCCGTCGATGACCCAGCCCAGCGCCCCGCGCGGCCTACCCCGGCCAAAAACCGGATAAATCAGGAAACATAGAACAAGGACAAAACCCAGATGGATGGGCCGTTGAAAGAACAGGCCCAACGGCTGCACGCCAGCGGCATAAAGTTGGAACAGCGACAACGCGATCCCGATCACGGTGATAACACGCAACATGAACCGTGGCTGCGTCACCTCGGATGGGTTGATTTCGGTTATTGCAGTCATTGTTCCACAGTTCCTATCAATGCGATCTGTACGCGTTCGCGCGGGGCGACCGCTGAGAGTGATACGATTTGGTCGCCCACCTGTAGCCGGTGGTCGACAGGGCCAAGGCCCGGGCGCAGGATATAGGCGTCACCGGGCACAGGCTCGTTGATGTCCAAAATAAGATAGCCACCTGCACCGTCAGACACCTGTGTGCCTCGACCGGGGATATGGCCTAATCCGGCGGCGAAATCAGGCTGATGCGAAGTCACCAATACCATGCGCCCATCGCGATTTTCATAGCAATCGGACACGGGAAACCCTTGCACCGAGTGGTTCCACAAAACACACCAACCCGTGCCATCCGGCACATCAAAGCGTGCGATTTGAGTCCCGTCGGCCGCGCGTGTGGCGACAAGGTCCTCGGCTG
>JBLHNX010000241.1:0-4564 GCA_047622125.1 Paracoccaceae bacterium
GGCGATCCTGAGACGCCTCCGCCCGGTTTGGAACAGTGCAGCCCAGGCACTTTTGCGTGATGATCTTGGCGAAGACGACATTGATCGGATCATGGTTGATTACGGGTTTCGAAAGGGTCCGTTTGGATCGCGCGAAGGCGGTGGTCCAATCACCGACAAAGTATGGGTTCGCCAAGCGCTGATTGCAGCACTTATGGCCGAAGGCGCGCGCATGATCGAGGATGGCACTGCACGCTGTGCAGCGGATGTGGATGTGATCGCAGTGCATGGCATGAGCTTTCCACGCCGTCGCGGTGGACCAATGCGCGCTGCACAAAGCATCGGGTTATTGGGATTGTGCCGCAAGACAGCGCAGCTGGCCCAGGATGATGCCACATGGCAGATGCCAGCACTCGTTCATGAGGCGATCAAATACGCGGACGGGTTTGACGCGCTCGCTGACCAAGCTGCTAGCCCAGAATAATTCCGACGATCACACACATCAATCCGATGACCGACAAGAACAGCGCGCCAAGGTTAAGTGGCAGGATGCTTTGCACCCGCGTGCGCAAGACATCATCGTCAAGTCCGGCGCGTTTCGCCTTTGTGACCATGACGATCGACGCGATTATGCCGATCAATCCGATCACAGAAATACCCGCGCCAATCCAGATAAGCCAGTCCATGCATGTCTCCGTTGTCTGATGGCGTTGCCCTAGCGGCTGGCAGGTGCATTTGCAAGCTAGCGACCCTTGCGGTGCGAAAGGCGCGCGGGTAGGGAAGGGGTCTTATTTCAGCATGCGAAAGGCCGCCCCTATGTCCGATTCCGTTACCGACACCAGCTACCGCGTTACCGCCGAAGAACTTCGCCAGTTTATCGAGCGTATGGAACGTCTGGATGCCGAGAAAAAGGACATCGCCGAGCAGCAAAAAGAAGTTATGGCCGAAGCCAAAGGGCGGGGCTATGACACGAAAATCCTGCGCAAAGTGATCGCCTTGCGCAAGCGCGACCAAAACGACATCGCCGAAGAAGAAGCGGTGCTGGAAATGTATAAAGAAGCGCTGGGCATGTAACCGCTAAAGGGTCACATCACCTCTGATCAGGATGTTGGTGTGACCGCCGATGCGCATGTTATGAGCGCTATCTTGGGCCACATGCACGCGCCCGCGCCGCCCAATGCAACTGCCCTGTGCCACCACATAAGGTGCATCCGCGCGCCCCTGATCTTGCATCCAATGGGCCAGTGCAGCGTTGAGTGATCCGGTAATCGGATCTTCGATCAGGCCCGCGTCCATCGAAAACATACGCACTTCGTAATCTGTATCCGCATGTCTGTCCTGCGCGCCGATCAGGCCGACAAAAAATGGCGGCACCGGCGTGATCAGACTTGCGTCCAGCGTGATCAGATCATGCGCCGAAGCCATTTCGATCACATGCCAAACCGGACCATTATCCAGCACCGCGTGGCGCAGGATATGGCTGCGATCAAGGTTCAACCCAGCGGCAATTGCGTCCAGCACATTTTCAGGCATCGGCGAAATTTTGGTCGGTGGGGCAATGAACGCAGGCGTGTCGCCCGTCAGATCAATCGCCACTAGCCCGACACCGCATTCCTGCACTATCAACCCGCTTTGCCGCGGTGTCTTACCCGCCGCAAGCCAGCAGGCCGCAGACCCAAGGGTCGGATGCCCCGCAAACGGCAGTTCGCGCGACACCGTAAAGATGCGCAGCAGATAATCGGCGCCCACCTTCGTTGCAGGGCAGATAAACGTGGTTTCCGCCAGATTGGTCCAGCGCGCAAACGCATGCATCTGATCATCGCTCAGCCCTGCGCCATCCAGCACCACGGCCAATCCGTTGCCGCCTGTCGGATGCGTACTGAACACATCGCATTGCATGAATGGACGACGGCGTTCAGTCACTGGAATACGCACGGAAAAAACTCATGGGGCGATGAAATTCACGCCCGGCATACGGGCGATTTGGAACACATCGTCTTCGTAGTTCTCTGTCAATTCAGCCATCAAATCCTCGGTCCAGCCGGGCAGGTCGATTTCTTCTTCGATCTCGTCCTCAAGCGCATATTTGTCGAGGAAGGCCGCAATGATACGACGTTTTTGAATTTCGGTCTGGGGCGGGTGGCTTTTGAGGTAGCTCAGAAAGCGCTTCATGCCGTCCGCGCTCATGATTGTGCTCAGCAGGTCATATCCGCCCGTGATTTTCGTAAGCGCGTCGACCCCGGATAATTCGCGGATCAATTGTGCCCAGATCAGCGGTGTATCTTCGTTGCACCAGACCGTCAGCGGCACCCCCGGCACAACGGATTGAATGCGTGCGATGACGTCTGACCAACGGATGTCGCGTGGTTCCATCCCGTTCAGAAATTCTGCAAGGGACGTGTCCTTGGTTTGAAGGAACGCTTCGGGCACAAACGTGGCCGGATCGCGCAACGCGATGTGCAACTCCAGTTCCTCGCGCGGGAAAAGTTTGCGCAGCCGCCCGAGTTTCATTTCAAGCAGGCCATAAAATTGCGCATTGTCGAAAATGCGGCGGTTAATACAGATAAATTCTGAATGGCTCAGGACCAGCCTGTTCGTGGCCTCTTCGTCAAGGATCGCGTCGATCAAGATGTCGCTTGTGTCAGGCGCGGGATCATTGTCGCCAAGATTCTGGATGGTTTCGCGCAAAAGACGGCGATACTTTCCGGGCCCGGGAACTTTGATGCCTTGCTGGGTGAAAGTATCGACGTTCTTAAGAAGTGATTTCAAAAGCCGATCGCTGTCCGTGCAATTAGCGCCGATATGATATGCAATCTGCAAGAGTAGCCGCCGTTTCGCGTTGTTTTCGTTGCAATCACTATAAGCGGTTTTCTGGACAGTGAAACCGCTTTCGGGTAGGCGCTTGATATGTCCGAGTCTTCTGGTCAGATAAACGGCTCTCGATGGCCAAAATTGCGTGTGAACCCGTGGTCCCTCGGGGCGCTGGTTATTGCCGTGTTGGTGGTCTTGCCGGTTGTCGCCGTCATCTGGTTCGCGCTTACCCCCTCTGATAATATCTGGCCGCATCTGATATCGACCACGCTGCCGCGCTATTTGCGCAACTCGTTGATCTTGATGATCGGCGTGGGGGCTTTGACCGCTGCGATGGGGACGGGGGCGGCGTGGCTTGTCGTCATGTATCGCTTTCCGGGGCGACGCTGGCTGCAATGGGCGTTGCTTATGCCGTTGTCGGTGCCCGCCTATGTGGGCGCCTATGCGCTGGTTGATTTTCTTGAATATGCGGGGCCGGTGCAGACGGTGCTGCGCGAGGTCACGGGCTGGCAATCGGCGCGTGAGTATTGGTTCCCCGAAATTCGCACGCGGACGGCAGCAGTGCTGGTGCTCAGTGCCTCGCTTTACCCCTACGTCTATATCTTGGCGCGGGCTGCGTTTCGCGAACAATCCAGCGCCGGTTATGACGTCGCGCGCGCGCTGGGTGTCGGCGCCGTGGGTCGGTTCTTGCGGGTTGGTCTGCCTTTGGCGCGCCCCGCAATCGCGGCGGGTGTGGCCGTTGTTATGATGGAGACCGTTAATGATTTCGGCACGGTCGACTATTTTGCTGTGCAGACGCTGACGACAGGTATTTTCTCGGTCTGGCTCCAAAGTGGCAACCTTGGCGGTGCCGCACAGATCGCAACCTGTGTGCTGGTTCTGGTCGTGATCCTGGTCACGTTGGAAAAGTTCAGCCGCCGCAAGAGCCGCTTTTTCGGCACCGCCCGTGGGCCGCGCCCAATAGAGGGGCAACCCTTGTCTGGCGCGCCAGCTTGGGCTGCCAGTGCGGCCTGTTTTTTGCCCTTTGCTTTCGGGTTCATGCTGCCTGTGCTGGTCCTGCTTGAACACGCGATGGATGCACGCCAATGGGCAGCACCCGGCCTGCTACGCGCCTTGATGCATACTCTTGGCGTGGGTGGGGTCGCGGCCGTGCTGACGGTCGCAGGGGGGCTGTTCATGGTCTACGGCGTGCGCTTGTCGGGGCGGCGTTTGCCCGCGTTGCTGATGCCGGTCACGGCGATTGGCTATGCGGCACCCGGTGCCGTGCTCGCCCTTGGTATCCTGATCCCGCTGGCGGCATTCGATAACGCGGTGGCCGATGCAGTCTTGCGTGTAACGGGGCATGATCCTGGGCTGATCCTGACGGGATCGGCCGCCGCTTTGTGTCTGGCCTATGTGGTGCGGTTCTTTGCAATTGCCCAAGGAACGGCGGACGCAGCCCTTGGCCGTGTATCACCCAGCCTGCCCATGGCTGCGCGATCTTTGGGGCGCACGGCGGGTGGGACGTTGCGGGCGGTGCATATCCCACTGGTGCGCGCCTCGGTCGGGTCGGCCCTGTTGTTGGTGTTTGTGGATTGTGTCAAAGAACTGCCGGCAACCCTGCTGTTGCGCCCTTTTAACTACAATACACTGGCGACGCGGGTGCACGAAAAGGCCAGCCTTGAAAACATCGCCGAGGCCGCGCCCGCCGCCCTGATGATCACGCTCGTCGGCCTTGCCGCCGTCGCATTGCTGGCCCGCGCAAATCGATAGGGCAGATCGACACGAAATGCGC
>JBLHNX010000242.1:0-4561 GCA_047622125.1 Paracoccaceae bacterium
GCTGATTGCGAAAAGACCCGTCAGATTGAGACGTTTCCGGAAGGAAACAGCCACGGCATCCTGAACATCGGCACAACAGGGTTGGATGACACGGGCGTCTTTACTGTGCCCGAAGGCCATTTCTTTTTCATGGGCGATAACCGCGATAATTCGACTGACAGCCGTGTGCCACAAAATGCGCGTGGTGTAGGGTTTGTGCCATTTGAAAATATCGTTGGTCGTGCAGATCGCATCATGTTCTCGTCCGCTGGACGCTCAATGTTGGCGTTCTGGACATGGCGTAGTGATCGCTATTTCAAGGCGATCGAGTGAAATTGGCAGCCGATCTAAGCGCGTTCGCGCGCCAGCTTGGCCATGAGTTTTCTGCGCCGGAATTGCTTGTGCGTGCCGTTACGCATTCGTCGATGGCCACGCCACATCGTGATGATAATCAGCGGCTCGAATTCCTTGGCGACCGCGTGCTGAACCTCGTGATTGCCGATGCGATTTTTGCCGCCGATCCAAGTGCCGCCGAGGGTGAATTGGCCGTGCGCTATAACCACCTTGTGCGCAAGGAAACCTGCGCCGATGTAGCCCGCGAATGGGGTCTAGGCGACGTTCTCAAAATTGGCCGCTCTGAAATGAAAAGCGGTGGACGTCGCAAGACCGCCATCCTTGGTGACGCGCTCGAAGCAGTCATTGCCGCGATCTATCTTGATGCGGGGCTTGAGGCGGCGCGGGCTGTGATCCTGCTCACGTGGGGCGAGCGAATTTCGACCGCCGCGTCAGAATCAAAAGATGCCAAAACCACCTTGCAGGAATGGGCGCAGGGTCGGGGCATTCCGCCACCACAATACGTTGAAATTACCCGCGAGGGGCCAGACCACGCGCCTGTTTTCCTGATCGAAGCGCGTTTAGAAACCGGCGAAGCGGCACAAGCCAGCGCCACCCCGAAACGCCAAGCCGAACAAGCCGCAGCAACAGCACTTTTGCAGAAAGTCAGCGCATGAACGATGCGACCACCTCAGCCGGATTTGTTGCCCTGATCGGCGAACCCAATGCCGGAAAATCGACGCTATTGAACCGCATGGTTGGCGCGAAAGTCAGCATCGTGACCCACAAGGTTCAAACCACCCGCGCGCGTATTCGTGGCGTGGCGATGGATGGCGATGCGCAGATCGTGTTCGTCGACACACCCGGCCTTTTCGCCCCCCGTCGCCGCCTTGATCGCGCGATGGTCGCCGCTGCCTGGAGTGGGGCTGCGGATGCTGATGTGATCGTGCTGATGATCGAAGCCAATCGCGGGATCACGCAGGGAGTCGAGGCGATCTTGGAGAAGCTGGCTCAGGTTGGTCAAGGCCGCACCGTCGCGCTGGCGATCAATAAGATCGACCGCGTGAAATCGGAACAGCTGCTTGAGCTGACCCAAAAGATGAACGAGCGTTTCGCCTTTGCCGATACGTTCATGATCTCAGCCGAAAAGGGCCATGGCTGCGACACCTTCCGCACATGGCTGGCCGACAAGATGCCCGAGGGTCCGTGGCTTTATCCCGAAGATCAAATTGCTGATTTGCCGATGCGGATGATTGCCGCCGAAGTGACCCGCGAAAAACTGACCCTGCGCCTACATCAAGAACTGCCTTACCAATTGACGGTCGAGACCGAAAACTGGGAAGAACGCCCAGACGGGTCAGCCAAGATTGACCAGATCATTTACGTCATGCGTGATGGCCACAAGGGTATCGTGCTGGGTAACAAGGGCGAGACGATCAAATCCGTAGGCAAGGCCGCGCGCGAAGAATTGGTCGAATTTCTGGGTCGCAAGGTGCACCTGTTCTTACAAGTGAAAGTGCGCCCGAACTGGCTCGAGGAAAGCGAACGCTATTCCGAAATGGGCCTTAATTTCAAAGACGGGAATGCATGACGCGGCTTACGGCTGATATTTGGGTTTCGGCCTATTTGACGCGGTTGCGCTTGCAAGAAATCCCGGCGTTTGTCGTCGCCAAAGGCGATGCGACGGCGGGGACTGTCATCGTCAAACTCAACACATTGGATGGGCAGGCCTGTGCCTTTCACCGTTCCTTTGATCTGACGACGGGTGAACGCACTTGGGCGGTTCTGGCCGAAGGGGTCGAGGCCGACGTGGACGTTTCCCTGGGCAAACAACGCAGTTTTGATCCCGATCTTTGGGTGATCGAGGTCGAGGACCGCGCGGGCCGTCACCTGCTGGATCAACCGGGCCTTGAATAACGCCTCCCGTTCGGGCCTGATCGCACCATGATTGAATGGCGCGATGAAGGCCCGCTGATTGCGGTGCGTAAACACGGCGAAACTTCGGTGATCATCGAGGTGTTCACGGCTGAACATGGCCGTCACGCTGGCGTCGTGCGTGGTGGGACCAGCCGCAAAATCTCGGCTACGCTTCAACCGGGAACCCAGATCGAGATCACTTGGAAAGCACGGCTCCAGGAGCACTTGGGCAGTATCACCGTCGAACCCCAGCGCAGTCGCGCGGCGCAAGTCATGCAGGACCGGATGGCGCTGGCGGGGCTGAATGCGGTTTGTGCGATCCTGTCGTTCTCCCTCCCCGAACGCGAACCACATGCTGCACTTTATGCCCGCACGGTCGCCTTGATGGACTTGCTGGGGCAGGGCGATGTCTGGCCGCTTGCCTACTTGCAATGGGAAATGGCGCTGTTGGAAGAATTGGGCTTTGGGCTTGATTTGTCTGCCTGTGCGGTCACCGGCACGAACGAGGATTTGTGTTTTGTGTCGCCGCGCACGGGCCGCGCCGTAAGCCGCGAAAACGCAGGGCCGTGGGTGGATAGGTTGCTGCCACTGTCGCCCGCGTTAGTCGGGCGTGACAATACGGATGAAAACATCCTGCTAGGACTGCAAACCACAGGCTATTTCTTTGAACATCATCTAGCGCCCTCGCTGGGGGATCGGGCATTGCCAGCATCCCGCGCGCGGCTTTTGGATGTGCTGAACCGTCAGTCCTGATCGGCCTTGAACACCATTTCACGCCCCTCATCGTTGCGCAGGATCAGGGTGTCGCCAAGAGCTTCAGACAGGCTCATGTCCTCGAGTGCGGTAAAGAACTTCGTTTCGGCATCAAGGTCAGGGCAGGCCATGCGTGTTGCGCCGATGCCTTCGACTTTGAACCAAGGATAGGGCACCGTCTGCGTTGCGAAATAGCCATTGCACGGCGCTTGGCCGGTGATCGTGCCTTCCTCGGAAAACTGGATCGTGGCACGCGCGCTGAACGGCGCGCCGTCCAGTTCGATCAGGCGGAAAACGGTGTCCCGGTCGGCGTATCCGGAAATAGTTTCATCCCCCCAACAGCCCGCGAGGGCGGTAATTAAGACGAGTGGCAGTAACCGCATCCCCTAGCCCAACAAACGTCGCGCGATGACTTGCGCTTGAATTTCGGCGGCGCCCTCAAAGATGTTGAGGATACGCGCGTCACACAAGATCCGGCTGACCTTGTATTCCAGCGCAAACCCGTTGCCTCCGTGGATTTGCAATGCGTTGTCTGCTGATGCCCAAGCCACGCGCGCGCCAAGTAATTTCGCCATACCAGCCTCAAGATCGCAGCGACGGTCGTTGTCTTTCTCGGCGGCGCTGAAATAGGTCAACTGCCGTGCAACCATGATTTCGACCGCCATCATCGCCAGCTTGCCCGCCACACGCGGAAACGCAATCAGGGATTTGCCAAACTGCTTGCGGTCTTGCGCGTATTGCATGCCGACGTCCAAGGCTGACTGCGCCACACCAATGGCACGCGCGGCGGTCTGGATGCGGGCAGATTCAAATGTCTGCATCAGCTGCTTGAAGCCTTTGCCTTCTTCCCCGCCCAGCAGGTTTTCACCGGCAACGTGGAAGTTATCAAACGCCAGTTCATATTCTTTCATGCCGCGATATCCCAGCACCTCAATCTCGCCGCCTGTCATGCCTTGGGTCGGGAAGGGGTTGGCGTCGTCACCCGGCGTCTTTTCGGCCAGAAACATCGACAAGCCACGGTGGTCGGTGCTGTCAGGATTGGTGCGCACCAGCAGCGTCATCACATGGGTGCGCGCTGCGTGGGTGATCCATGTTTTGTTGCCTGTGACGCGGTAATCGTTGCCGTCTTTGACCGCGCGGGTACGCAAGCTTCCAAGGTCGGATCCGGTGTTGGGTTCGGTGAACACGGCCGTGGGCAGCTTTTCAGCTGAGGCCAATGCGGGCAGCCACTTTTGCTTTTGTTCCTCAGTGCCACCGCAGATGATCAATTCCGCCGCAATCTCGCTGCGGGTGCCGAGTGATCCAACGCCGATGTAGCCGCGCGATAGTTCCTCGGACACGACGCACATCGACGCTTTGGATAGGCCAAAGCCGCCGTATTCTTCGGGGATCGTCAGCCCGAACACGCCCATTTCGGCCAGTTCCTCGATGATCTCCATCGGGATAAGCTCATCCTTGAGGTGCCAGTCGTGCGCATATGGTTCGACCTTTTCCACAGCAAAGCGGCGGAATTGTTCGCGGATCATTTCCAATTCGTCATCAAGACCGGTCGCCCCGACGGTGATATTGGCGCTGTGGT
>JBLHNX010000243.1:0-4549 GCA_047622125.1 Paracoccaceae bacterium
CCAGCGCTGTATAAAGCTGCACAGCAGACGCGCCCGCGCGAATTTTCGCATAGGCCTGTTCAGCGCTGCCAACCCCGCCAACCCCGATCAGCGGTAGATCGGTGAGCGTGGATAGTTTTGCCAGCACGCGAGTCGATTTTTCAAACAACGGCTCGCCCGACAGCCCGCCCGCTTGATCACGATGCGCGCTGGTCAGCCCGTCACGCGACAGCGTGGTATTGGTGGCGATGATCGCTGACAGTCCGGATGCATTGGCAACCTCAGCGACGTCGGCCAGTTCGTCGCTATTCAGATCAGGGGCGATTTTTAGAAAAATCGGGATACCCGTGACGTTGGCCTGCATAACGCCGCTCAGCAAAGCAGCCAGCGCGGCCTTACCCTGCAAATCCCGAAGCTTTTCGGTGTTGGGGCTGGATACATTCACGGTCGCGAAATCAATATGCGGGCCACAATGGGCCAAAACCCGCGCGAAGTCCGCGGCGCGGTCCTCACTGTCTTTGTTCGCGCCAAGGTTCAGCCCGATGACTGCGCCACTTGGGCGCTGGGCGAGCCGATCCGCAATCGGCTCCATCCCTTCATTATTGAACCCGAATCGATTGATCGCCGCCGCGTCCTGCGTCAGGCGAAACAGGCGCGGCTTGGCGTTGCCGATCTGCGGGCGCGGGGTGGCTGCGCCGACCTCAAGAAATCCAAAGCCAGTGCGCGACAAGGCATGCAGCGCCGTTGCGTTCTTATCAAACCCCGCAGCAAGACCGACGGGGTTAGGTAACGAAAGCCCTGCCAAGGTGGTCGCCAGACGCTTTGAGGTCACAGGCCCACCCCGTGGCCCAAGCCCTGTGTTAAGAGCGCGCAGTGCCAACCCATGGGCGCGTTCGGGATCAAACCCACGCAAGACGCGTAGCCCGAACTGTTCAAGCGCTCTCATGCGAAATCCAAGCGGTGTTTTCCGTCAACCAGCGGCATCGGGCGGGCCCAAACCACTTCCTTCACGGAAATATCGCGAAAGATGTGCGGGAATAGGGCATCGCCGCGCGACACCTCCCATTTCAGGTCATCGCCAAAGCTGTCAGCCTCCAGCGCCGCCAAGATTAGCCCATCTTGACCCGCGAAATGCTTGTCAGCGGTTTCCTGCGCCTGCTGGGCGGTTGACGTGTGAATATAGCCGTCCGCCAGATCAATCGGCGCGCCGGTGAAGGTGCCAGCGGACTGCCAAGCGGCCCATTGATCACCTGTAAGAATTTTGTAAATCAACATGCGCCTCACATGCCGATTTGGCGCGTGCGGGTCAAGGTTTCGCGCCCCTGACAAAGCGACGTTACGCCATCGCGGACGCGAAGGCTTTGACTCTGCATCCGGTTCTGGCCAATCTATCGACATATCAACAAGGGGGTTTCCCACTATGCTTGCTCGTATTCTCACATCTACCGGCGTTTTGGCGCTTTCTGCGGGGGCGGCGGCTGCCGATTACTCGCTGACGATTCTACATACCAATGATTTTCACGCGCGGTTTGAGCCGATCAGCAAATATGATTCGCCCTGTTCTGCCGAAGATAACGACGCTGGCGAATGCTTTGGCGGCACAGCACGCCTGATCACAACAGTGGCCGAGGCCCGTGCGCGCACCGACAATTCCATCCTTGTGGATGGGGGCGATCAATTCCAAGGCACGCTGTTTTATACCTACTACAAGGGTGCGATGGCCGCTGAATTCATGAACCAGCTTGGTTATGACGCGATGACCGTGGGTAACCACGAATTCGACGATGGCCCCGAAGTGTTGCGCGGCTTTATGGATGCGGTCGATTTCCCGATCCTGATGTCCAACGCTGACTTTTCCGGTGAAGAACTGCTGGCTGGCGAACTGCTGAAATCCACGATCATCGAACGCGGTGGCGAACAAATCGGCCTTATCGGCCTGACGCCGCAAAACACCGATGAATTGGCCAGCCCCGGCCCCAACGTGATCTTTACCGATCCAAGTGACGCGGTGCAGGCAGAGGTTGATAAACTGACCGAAGCTGGCGTGAACAAGATCATCGTGCTGTCCCATTCTGGCTATGGCGTTGATCAGATCGTTGCCGCCAATACCACAGGCGTTGACGTGATCGTCGGCGGTCACACCAATACACTGCTGGGCGATATGGATGGCGCGGTTGGGCCTTATCCAACGATGGTCGGCGATACCGCGATCCTGTCAGCCTATGCCTATGGCAAATTCCTTGGTGAATTGAACGTTACGTTTGATGATGACGGTGTGATCGTTGAGGCCAGCGGCCAACCGCTGCTAATCGACGGTACCGTTGCCGAGGATGCAGCCGCCGTAGCGCGTATTGCCGAACTCGCGGTGCCGCTGGACGAAATCCGCAACAAAGTCGTTGCCAGCGCTGGCGAAGCGATCGAGGGCAACCGCGATGTCTGCCGCGCGATGGAATGTGCGATGGGCAACCTTGTGGCTGACGCCATGTTGGACCGTGTGGCCGATCAGGGTATCCAGGTGGCCTTTGCCAACTCGGGCGGGCTGCGTTCCAGCATCGACGCGGGTGACGTAACGATGGGCGAAGTACTGACCGTGCTGCCATTCCAGAACACGCTGTCGACGTTCTTTATCAGCGGGCAGGACCTGCTCGATGCGCTCGAAAATGGTGCGAGCCAACACGAAGAAGGCTCGGGCCGGTTCCCACAGGTTGCGGGCATGACCTTTACGGTTGATCTGTCCATGGAGCCGGGAAGCCGGATCAGCGATGCGATGGTTGGTGGGGCAGCGATTGACCCTGCCGCGACCTATGGCATCGTGTCCAACAACTTTGTGCGCAATGGCGGTGACGGTTATTCCATGTTCGAAACAGCCAGCAATGTCTATGATTTTGGCCCCGATCTGGCCGACGTTGTTGCCGAATACATGGCCGCGCAGGGTGAGTATATGCCCTACACCGATGGCCGTATCATGATGAAATAAGGATCGTTTTGATCTATAAAAAGGGCGCGCCGCTGGCGCGCCCTTTTTGCGTTATGCGGGGCGTGAACACCGATGAAGTATCAATCCTACGCCATTTGCACTGTTCCGCGCAGCGGCAGCACGATGCTGTGCAAAATGCTGGGCGCGACCGGCGTAGCGGGATTGCCGGAGTCCTATTTCCATGGTCCTACGGTCGCCGACTGGATGCGCGGGATTGATCTGACAGCGACAGGGACAGAAACGCTGGCCGATATTTTCGCCGCCGTACGAGACCTTGGCACCGCAGGCACAGGTGTCTTTGGCCTACGGATGCAACTTGGCAGTTTTGCCCATTTCCGTGAGCAAGCGCGCACTCTTTACACCGACGCGCAAACCGATCGCGCGCTGTTTCAAGCAGCGTTCGTCGATGTTTTGTTCATCCACCTGACGCGGCGCGATAGGCTGGAGCAGGCTATATCCTGGGTCATGGCATCGCAAACTGGCCTTTGGCATAGGTTTGCGGATGGAACCGAGTTGGAACGCCTGACCGAACCGGCCCTGCCTGCATTCGACGCCGATGAAATCGCCGCTCAGATGGCGCGGCTTTCGACGCTTGACGCCGAATGGGACCACTGGTTTGCCGCCGAAGGGATCACGCCGCACCCGATTGCTTACGAAGACCTTGCGCACGACCCGCGTGGCGAACTGGGCGCGGTTCTGGGGGCACTCGGTCTTGATTGCACCATCGCTGAAAACATCGCGCCCGCTACCGCAAGGCTGGCCAATGCTACCAGCCTGGAATGGTCTGTCCGCTTTCTAGCGGCGCGCAGCAAAAATACAGGTGCAGCCCCGCCCAACGGCAGTTAAGTTGTGCGAATGGTAACAGTCTCTGATCAATACGAAGCTTTCCCTTATCCCGCGCGCGATCCCGCCGACGAGCGCACGCGGTTGATTACGGGATCACCCTCGGACCCTGTTGAAATGGATCACTACCTGTTTGGTGGCGCGCGCGATTGGTCGAAACCACTGCGGGCGATGGTGGCAGGGGGTGGCACGGGTGACGGGTTGATCCAACTTGCGACACGGCTAAGCCAAGCAGGCCGACCATTTGAAATTACCTATCTTGACCTATCCCGCGCGTCCCGTGCGGTTGCCGAAAAACGGGCGGGCGTGCGTGGGCTGACGGGGATTACCTTCCATACCGCGAGCCTTCTGGACGCGCCGGATTTCGGTGAATTCGACTACATTGATTGCTGCGGTGTGCTGCACCATTTGCCCGACCCAGCGGCGGGTTTTAGGGCCCTGCGCGCAGCCTGTGCCCCGACCGGTGGGCTTGGCTTTATGGTCTACGCGCCGCTGGGGCGGTCCGGTGTTTATCCGCTCCAACAGGCATTTGGTGCGCTTTTCGCGAACCTTGGCCCAGCCGAAAGGCTCGCAGCTGCGCGGGCCGTTTTTGCCAAACTTCCTGACGGTCACCCGTTCAAAACCAACCCTCACCTTGGGGATCACAAACAATCGGACGCAGGGTTTTACGACCTGTTGTTGCATAGCCAAGACCGGTCTTATGACGTGGGTGAATTGCTGGACGAACTGACAGGGGCGGGGTGGGATCTG
>JBLHNX010000244.1:0-4547 GCA_047622125.1 Paracoccaceae bacterium
TGCATGGCCGCGAAGGCCGTGTCGCAGTAGCGGATGCGTTCTTTGCCAACGCACTCGATCACACCCGCGATCTATTCGCGGCGGGTGTGCCGATTGTCGGGGTCTGTGCCAGTGGCATTTTGATCCGAGGCGTTGCGCCATTGCTGGCGGATAAAACCGCTGAACCGCCCGTTGTCTCGGTTTCAGATGACGGGTCGGTCGTTGTGCCATTGCTGGGTGGCCATCGTGGGGCGAACCGGTTGGCCCGTCAGATTGCCGAGGCTTTGGGTGGTGATGCGGCTGTTACGACGGCGGGTGATGTGGCGCTGGGTGTGTCGCTGGACGAACCGCCAGTCGGGTATCGGTTGATGAACCCCGAAGACGCCAAGGGCGTGATGGCGACCCTGTTGGCCGGTGGCGGTGTCACTTGGACGGACGAGGAATTGTTTGATGTGGCGCTGCCGGAAGGTGGCGATGTTGAACTGCTCGTGACCGAGGCCGAAGGGCATGGCAATGCGACTCGCCTTGTTTATCATCCGCAGCGATTTGCGCTGGGCCTTGGCTGCGCGCGCAATGCCGACCCAGAGGAATTGTGGAACCACGTGAAAGGCGCGCTTGCGGCAGGCGATATTGCCAAAGGTGCGATTGCCTGCGTGGCCTCGATTGATCTGAAGGCCGATGAACCGGCGATTATTGCTGTGGCAGCGCATCTTGGGGTGCCCTTGCGTCTGTTCACGGCCGCCGAGCTTGAGGCCGAAGCTGGGCGGTTGCTAAACCCGTCTGATGTGGTGTTCGCCGAAGTTGGCTGTCACGGCGTGTCGGAAGGGGCAGCATTGGCGGCGGCGGGGCCGGATGCAGAACTGTCGGTGGCAAAAAGCAAGACCGCGAATACGACCTGCGCCGTGGCGCGCGCGGAGGATCCGATTGTCGACATGCGCGGCCGTGCGCGTGGGAGGTTGTCGGTTGTTGGCATCGGTCCGGGGCAGGCGGCATGGCGAACACCCGAGGTGTCGCGCCTTGTGGCTGAGGCCGAAGAACTGGTGGGCTACGGTCTATATATCGATTTGCTGGGGCCGATGGCTGTTGGCAAGGACCGCTCGGATTTCCCTTTGGGCGGCGAGGAAGCGCGCTGTCGCTACGCGTTGGAACAAGCGGGCAAAGGCAAGAATGTCGCGCTGGTCTGTTCCGGCGATGCGGGCATTTATGCGATGGGCGCGCTGGTGTTTGAATTGTTGGATCGCAGTGAAGCGGACCTGGGTGTCAGCGATGCAGCGCGCCGCGTTGAAGTTGTTTGCTCACCCGGTGTGTCGGCACTGCAGGGGGCTGCGGCTCGCGCGGGTGCGCCATTGGGGCATGATTTTTGCACGATCAGCCTGAGCGATTTGCTGACGCCACGCGACGACATTATCCGCCGTCTGCATGCCGCCGCGACGGGCGATTTTGTGATCGCATTTTATAACCCGGTATCGAAAACCCGCCGGACCCTCTTGGCCGAAGCGCGCGATATCTTGTTGCAACACCGCCCTGCAGATACGCCGGTGATGCTGGCGTCGAGTTTGGGGCGGCCCGAGGAGCATGTGCGCTATCGCCGTTTGGATGAACTGCAGGTGGATGAGGTGGATATGCTGACGGTTGTTTTGGTCGGATCATCCAATTCACGGCTGGCGCATTTGGGCGAGGGGCCGCGCATGTTCACGCCGCGCGGGTATGCGCGCAAGATAGACGGGGATTTGGCATGACGACCGGCGCGCGCGTGCCGCGACGCCCCACCCGCCATCCTGAAGCCTTCGGCGAGAGTGTATTTGAACAAAAGAATGTAGGTGCGATATGACCGTCTATTTTATTGGCGCAGGTCCGGGTGATCCGGAATTGCTGACGATCAAGGCTGCGCGAATTATCGGTGAATGCCCGGTCTGTCTTTATGCGGGGTCCTTGGTGCCCGAGGCCGTTGTCGGTTGTGCACCTGCGGGCGCGCGCGTCTTGGATACGGCGCCAATGACGCTGGACGATACGCACGGCGAAATTCTCGCGGCGCATGCCAAGGGGCAGGACGTGGCGCGGGTCCATTCGGGTGATCCATCGCTTTATGGGGCGATCGCGGAACAGATTCGGCGGCTCAAGGCTGATGGGATTGATTATCAGATCATCCCCGGCGTGCCCGCCTATGCCGCTGCTGCTGCGGCACTGGGGACAGAATTGACCGTGCCGCAGGTGGCGCAGTCGATCGTGTTGACGCGGATGTCTATGAAATCAACCTCGATGCCCGAGGGTGAAACGCTTGAGAATTTCGCGCGATCCGGTGCGACGCTTGCGATTCATTTGGGGATACGGGCCCTGCGCGAGATCGAGCGGCAGTTGATCCCGCATTATGGCGCGGACTGCCCTGTTGCGGTTGCTTATCGTGTCGGTTGGCCTGACCAACAAATGATCCGCGGCACCTTGAGCGATATTCGCGAGAAGGTGCGCGCAGCCAAAATTACCCGCACGGCGCTGATTTTGGTGGGCCCCGCGCTGAGTGATTCGCATGGGTTTCCTGATTCTGCCCTGTATGATCCGGCGAAACCGCATGTGCTGCGCCCCAAGGTAAAGGCTGTAAATTAAGCGTTTCACGAGTTTTCTTGGGCTTGGTGCGAAAGGTTAACTTGACGAAAACTAGTTTGGCACCATGATCTCCATAGGATGGAGGATCAGATGTCAGACTTTTTGCCCGAAGCCGTGCGCCAAGGCTTGGAAGCCGCCCGCAAGGATGCGCTGCGTAAAAGCAGCCGTTTGCGTATTATGGATGGCGAGCGGATGTATCCGATTTTGCGTCTCTGGGAGGGCGGCTTTTCGCTTGAGGCCGAGGATGCGCCGAAACTGCGCGGGTTGGTCGATATTTTCGATGGTGGCCGTCATTTGTATCAATGTTTGATTATCGCGAGCGATGAAGAAAACGGCGAGATGCAATACGAGTTCAAGCGCAACACTGCCGCTGCTGACAAAGCGCCGCTTGATTTTGAACGCGCCGAAAACGCGCCGATTGCCCTTTTGGGTCGCTGATTATTGCAAATCGCTAAAGGCGGATTGCAGCCTTTCAACGGCCTCTTGAACGAGGGCCGTGGGAGCACCGATGTTGATCCGCTGATGCATTTCACCGCCAGGGCCAAAAATCTGGCCGGGGCTTGGCATGATGCGCGCATCTTGGGTGACGCGCCGGTGGATTTCGTCGGATGTCATGCCGGTGTCGGCATAATCGATCCAAGCCAAAAACGTGGATTGCATTGGCATTGCAGTTAATCCAGGGATCGCGTTGATCCCGTCGCAAAGAATTTGCCGGTTTGTGTCGAGAACCTGCATCAAACCATCCACCCATGCGGCGCCTTCGGGCGAAAAGGCAGCGCAGGTCAGATCGATGCCGACGCGGTTACATTGGATGTCCAGTCCCGCGTGCAATTTGCCATAGCGGGCGCGCAGGGCGTCGTCCGGGATAATCACATAGCCAGTGCGCAGCCCGGCGATGTCAAACGTCTTGGACGCGGCAGACATCGTGATAAGGCGCGGCAATACGTCAGGGGCGGCGATCGCTGTCGGCACATGTTTATGGCCCGCGAATGTCAGATCGTGGTGAATTTCATCCGAGACCAGTAGCAGATCATGTCGCTCGCAGAATGCAGCGAGAGCACGTAGTTCAGCGACCTCCCAGACCCGTCCTGCGGGGTTGTGCGGGGTCGAAAACAGCACTGCTTTTTCGGTGCCGTTTAACTGGCCCGAAAGTGTCTCAAGATCCATGCGGTATAAACCATCGGAATCGATCACCAGCGGCGATTGGACGACCTTGCGCCCGTTGCGTTCGACCTTGCCTTGAAACTCGTTGTAGACGGGGCTGAACATGACGATCCCATCCCCCGGTTCTGTCATTGCTTGCAACGCCATTCCGATCGCATTGCCGATCCCATGTGTCGCGAACATATGCTTGGGGTTCGGCGACCAGCCATGACGCGTTTCATACCACCACGCGATACGTTCAAAGAATGTATCGAGCCCGTTGAAATAGCCGTATTCGCCTTCGGCCATGAGTGCCGCCATCGCGTTTTGCAGGCAGGGGGCCGGCTGAAAATCCATTTGCGCAAGCCACATCGCCAGCATGTCGTCAGGTGCCATATGCCCCAGAAACAGGTCCACATTGCCCCATTTGGAACTGCGGCTGCCGAGCCCTGCCTTGGGCGTTGTGAAATCGAAAGCAGCCGACGATGTGTCATGGATGGTCATATGGTGCTGGTCCTTATTATGGCGGCAAACTATTTTAGCGAGCACCGAGCGCAAGCGCAAAATGCATGACTTGCGATGTGCGCTGCCAGCCATTAGATCGGCGGGCATGACCCTACGCGATATCCTGATCCATCCCGATCCCCGCTTGAAAACCGTGACGAAGCCTGTCGGCGAAATCACGGATGATCTGCGCCGTCTTGCCGATGACATGCTTGAGACGATGTATGACGCCCCCGGTATTGGCCTTGCCGCACCACAGATTGGTGTCATGAGCCGTGTGTTGGTGATGGATGCCGTCAAAGAAGAAGGTGCCGCGCCGC
>JBLHNX010000245.1:0-4470 GCA_047622125.1 Paracoccaceae bacterium
TCTTCGACCTCGTAGCAAATGTGGTGAATGCCCCCCGATGGGTTCTTGTCAAGAAACCCATTGATCGGGCTGGCGTCACCCAACGGGTAAAGCAACTCGATCTTGGTATTGGGCAGCGTGATGAACACAACTGTGACGCCGTGATCCGGTTCATCCTGCGGTGCGCCGACATCTGCCCCCAAAGCATCGCGGTATTGGGCGATCGCGGCTTCAAGGTCGGGCACGGCAATGGCAACATGGTTCAGTCGACCGATCATAACAGGCTCCTTTTTCGTTCGTTCGCGCAATCTATGTCGTGACACGGCGCGCGGCGCAATGGGGCGCGCCAACGGGTCGCGGTGCATTTCGACAGTGCCGTTAACGCCGAGTTTACCCCGATCATGATTAACTTGGATTGCAGCTATCTCTGGAGGGGATGTTATGGACGACCTTGATGATTTCATGATGAAACGACCACCTACTGCCCGCCGCCCGCTGTTGGGCCTCACGGTGCTTGTGGTCGAAGACAGTCGTTTCGCCTGCGAAGCGATGCGCCTTTTGTGCCTGCGCTCGGGCGCGCGGATCCGGCGGGCTGACAGCCTGCAACATGCCCGCCGCCATTTGGCGGTCTATCGCCCCGCTGTGGTGATCGTTGATCTTGGCCTGCCCGACGGTCCGGGCGAAAGCCTGATTAACGATCTGACGACCGGCGCACCGCGCGTTGATGTTGTGCTTGGTACCAGCGGCGACCCCGATGGAAAAGACCGCGCACTGGCAGCAGGTGCGGATGGTTTCTTTGCCAAGCCCGTACAATCACTTGCACAATTTCAGCACATGATCCTGTCGCATCTGCCCGAAGATCGCCAGCCCTGCGCGCCTTGGGTGCTAACCGATGAATGTATCAGCCCCGATCCGATGGCTTACCGCGATGACCTTGCCCATGTGGCCGATGTTTTGGACGGACAAGAAGAAGACAGCTCTATCGACTACATCACCCAATTCCTCAGCGGCGTCGCCCAAAGCGCGAATGACACTGGCCTTGGTGTCGCGGTTGGTAACCTTGCGCGCGCGCGACGCAACGGACAGGCAACACGATCCGACGTGGCGCAGATTGCCGCGATGGTTCAAGAGCGCCTTTCCAGTGGTGGCCCCTTATAAGCAACCGTAATGCATCTGAAACGGTGTGGGGTTGACCTGCAGCACCCCTTAAAGAGGCCCTGTCCAAGTCGCAAATCGGCCCCAATTACAGGGCAAACCTTTTGTTAAGAGCACGCGCATTCCAGCCGTGCGAAACAAAAGGACCAGTCTAATATGGAACGCTTTATAGACCGCTTTTGGGGCGAAGAAGTTGGGAACGCGACAATCGACTGGATTGTTTTGACGGCTGGCGTCGTGCTGTTTGGCGCGGCCGTGATGACCTCGATCAGCCCCACGACGCATGACCTTGCGCTCAATACCACAGACGCGGACTTCCAGATCGAAATCGGCCTCTAGCCCAACATCCAAAAGACCCTAAAGCAGCAGGCGCGGATCAGCCCCCATTTCAAGATCAGGAAAGATCGCGCCTTCAAGCGCCGAAACCGAAACCCCGGTCGCAGCCCGCATGACCCATGCAGCATAGGCGCGAATATCGCGGGTCGGTAGCAAATCGCGCCCTGCATATAGATCGCCCTCGCCCAATCCGGGCCAATCACTAATGACGCGGCCACCTCTCATTGCGCCACCTGCAAACAGCATCGCACCGCCAGTGCCGTGGTCTGTTCCGCGCGACCCGTTTTCGCGGGCCGTGCGACCAAATTCCGTCATGCACAAAACCGCTGTCTGGCCCCATGCCGCACCCAACCCTGCCCGCAGTGTCAGGATCGTGTCGCTTAGCCGTGACAGTGCGCGCGCGATATTGGAACTCTGGTTGTCATGTGTATCCCACCCGCTGATCGAAAAGCTGGCGATCCGGGTATCACCGCGCAACCGGCCCGCGGCGAATTCGGCCAGTTTCACATGATCACCTGACAGACCGATACCCTCCATCATCGGACTTGCATCCATCATCCCCTCGGTCTCGGCCGCGGCTTGGATGCCTGCATCGCTCGCGAGCGCCTCCGCGATCGCGATAGCATCACTACTCGCCCGCTGAAAAAGCGGATCGCCGTGATAGACAACCTCAAGCAATCTGCGCACATGCGGTGACAGGTTCAGCCGCGCATCCGGAGACCACCGCGCCGCAGGCGCATTCCCCGACAACACAAGCATCTGGTCGCGCCCGATCGCATAAGCCACATCCGCCTCGAGGCCCGGGCTCTGTTGCAGCAATCGGTTAAGCCAGCCATCACGCAAACCTCCGCCGTTCAAATCCGGCAATCCAGCCTCAAGAATATCTTGCCCGTCAAAATGGCTGCGCTTGTCGCGATAGGGCGTTGAAACCGCGTGAACCGCCCCCAACTCACCGGCCTGCCACAAAGGATGCAGCGGTGCCAAGGCGGGGTGAAGCGCAAAAAACCCATCCAGATCAATGGCATTCACAGCCTCGCCCGCGCCGATACTGGGGCGCAATCCCGCCAAAGCCGGATCACCGTAAGGTTGGATCACATCCAATCCGTCCATCGCCCCGCGCAGGATAATCACCACAAGGCGCGTGTCCCAAGGTGCGGCAGCAAAGGCCACAGGCGTCAACAGCGGGCTAGCGGCGGCACAACAGCCCAGCGCTGCGCCCGACATCAGAAACTTGCGACGCTCCATCCCTATCTCCTTTGAAACTCTGCCGAGGCAAGCACAAGCCCTACGCCAGACACACGGTCTTCGGCAGCGCCTGCAGCGAATGCCACAGCCGGATCAGCGTCAGGGCCCAGCGCTGTATATACAAATTCGCGCGGGTCCGGCAGATCGTCGCGTAACCGCGCGGGGGTCGTCATCGCCCAAGTGATCCGCCCCGCCATGCCCTGCGCCGTTATCCACTCGGCGCTGTCTTCGGGCCACCCATCGGGACCAAACGGCATTTCCCAAGGCTGACCCATCACCGCCAAATGACCCAAGAAAGCGCGCCGTCCCTCGTTATAGCTCATCGCGGCAAGGGCATCAGGATCAATATCCAGCGCCCGCGCACCCGATGTCACAAAACCAATCGGCAGCTTCACCTTTCGCTTTTCGAAGGCCCATGCAGCGGGGTGGCGCAACAGCGCTTCAGTAACCACGCCAAGATCGCCGCCGCTTTGCGCAAACGCACCCGCCAGTGCGTCAACCAGCCCAATCGGTGGGTCATCAGCCACAAAATGCACCGCAAGTTTACGGGCGATATGGCGCGCGGTGTCGGGATGCGCGGCCAGATCGTCAAGCACAGCATGCACGTCATCAATACGCGGCTCGCCACCACCGTAGCTCTGCCCCAAAACCACTTCGGGCCCGGGTTCGGCCATCGCCTCGCTAAACGTAAAACCGCTCTGCACGCTATAGCTGAGGCCCGTCAGCAATTCCGCCAACGCGCGCACATCTGTCTGATCATAGGCACCGCTGACACCCAGCGTGTGCAGTTCCAACATCTCTCGTGCAAGGTTTTCATTCAGCCCACGATTGCGCCGCTGTGCCGCGCGGCTGTTGGGGCCCATAGACACATGCTGATCCAGAAAAACCAACATCATCGGGTGGGTTGCGACAGCCCGTAGCATATCCGCAAATCTGCCAGCGACATGCGGGCGGATTGCTTCTTGGACGTAGGGCGCCACAAGGTGGCGGGTCGTCCCCGACACCGAACGCACGGTGAAATGATCGGCCCAGAACCGCGTTAACCGCTCGCGTAACCCGTCTTTTGTGCTCACGGCACGGGCGATTTGCGCGCCAAAGTCGACCCCGCGTTGATCGCGCGCCACATCGCGCATTGCGCGAAGCTGATCTTGGGCCTCTTCTTCGCGGTCTGTGCCGCGTTCGGCGCGGCGGGTCTGCGAAAGGTCGCGAAAGTCACGCGGTGATGGCGTGGCATCCGCCCAAAGCGGGATCACAAAGCGCTCGGCACTTTCATCGGGTCCGCGCAACCGCACCATCATGTCATCCACTGACGCGGGCGGTGCGATGCTGGGCGACAGGCCGACGCCAAAACGTATTTCGGCAATGATCGGATCAAACGGCACGCGCGCGGCTCCTGTTCAGGCTCACCCCATTATATAGGGTAAGCCGCCGGATCCGCCGCTTTTTTTCGCGCGTCTGGGCGAAATAGCGCCTTTAGTCCTCGACTGGTATCGCGCGCAGGTGCAATTCGCGCAGCTGCTCGTTTTGCGGCTCGCTTGGCGCGTTCATCATCAGGTCTTCGGCGCGTTGGTTCATCGGGAACATGATGACCTCGCGAATGTTCGCCTCGTCGGCCAACAGCATCACGATCCGGTCAATCCCAGCCGCGCAACCACCGTGGGGCGGGGCGCCGTATTGGAACGCATTGACCATGCCGCCAAACCGCTTTTCGACTTCGTCTTTGCCATAGCCGGCAATTTCAAACGCCTTGAACAT
>JBLHNX010000246.1:0-4455 GCA_047622125.1 Paracoccaceae bacterium
GCCGCAGCGATCCGCGCCGTCCATTCCCCGTCACGCCCGTTGAAAACATGGATGACATCGCCCGCACCAAGCCGCATGACGTTGGCGAGGTAATGCGCCTGATCCGTCAGCGTGATGCCTTGCCCCGCGCCAAGCGGGGCGTCTACAAAGAGTCGCACAATTGAAGCCATAGGCGGAACATATGACCGGACACGCGCCGATACCAGAGCAGAGCGGACAGGTTGCCGATGCTGTGCGTGGAAACTGGGTGGATCGGCTTGCCCCCGCGGCCACACGCCCGTTTTTGCGATTAAGCCGCGCAGATCGCCCGATCGGGACGTGGTTGTTGCTGTTGCCGTGCTGGTGGGGGCTTGCATTGGCTGCACTGAGCACAGGACGGTTCGGTTATTTTGATCTGTGGATTGCTGTGGGCTGTGCCATTGGCGCGTTCTTGATGCGCGGCGCTGGCTGCACATGGAACGATATCACCGACCGCGATATTGACGGATCAGTGGCGCGCACGGCCTCAAGGCCGATCCCTTCGGGACAAGTTGGTGTGCGCGCAGCGTTGGCGTGGATGCTGGTGCAGACGCTGGTGTCGCTCTTGATCTTGCTGACGTTCAACTGGGCGGCAATTGGCTTGGGCGTGCTCGCGTTGTTGCCCGTTGCAATTTACCCGTTTGCCAAGCGGTTTACGTGGTGGCCGCAGGTTTTCCTTGGCATTGCGTTCAACTGGGGCGCGCTGTTGGCGTGGACGGCGCATACTGGGTCATTAGGCTGGCCTGCGGTGATGCTCTATTTCGGCGGGATTGCGTGGACGCTGTTTTATGACACGATCTATGCCCATCAAGACGTCGATGACGACGCGTTGATCGGTGTTAAGTCGACGGCGCGCCTGTTTGGCGACAATAGCCAGCAATGGTTGCGCGGGTTTCTAATGGCAGCGGTGGCGCTTGTTGGGTTGGCGGTCATCGGTGCAGTCATTGATCGGTCCATGCTTGCGCTGGTGGTGGCGCTGGGCGGACCTTGGGCGTTTGGCTGGCACATGGCGTGGCAACTGCGCCAATTTGACGCAAACGATTCAGCCAGCCTGCTACGCCTGTTCCGGTCCAATCGCGATGCTGGCATCATACTTGTGCTGTTTTTCGCCGTCGCCTTGTTCCTTTGATTGAACCTTCGCCTTTAGGGGCTTAGGAGGTTTGCAGTTACTCAATTTGCTAGGACGCCATGCGCCTTTCCGCTATTTTCATACCGATCGCCGCCTTCGTCATTGCCGCGATCGTTTCAGTCTTCGCTGCACGCGCGACTGTTGCCGTCGTCGAGGACCGCTCGGTCGAGGCAGTTCAAAGCGCGTTGAACGAGCAGAATCATGACTGGGCCAATGTGCTTGGTGATGGGCTTCAGGTCATTCTTGAAGGTGAGGCCGCATCAGAGGCCATTCGGTTCCGCGCGATTTCGATCTCTGGAAGGATGGTCGATGCAAGTCGCGTGATTGACAACATGACCGTGACAGATTTGGCGGCCATCGCCCCACCGGATTTTTCGGTCGAGATTTTGCGTAACGATAGTGGTGTGTCGCTGATCGGGCTAATTCCGGCAAGCTCGGACCGCGATGCGATTACCGCGCAGATCAGTGACATCGCTGGTGAAGGCTTGCCGGTTACGGATTTGTTGGAAACGGCTGACTATGCTTTGCCGCCAAGCTGGGATTCAGCGATGGATTTTGCCTTACGCGCCCTGGCGCGGCTGCCGCGCTCCAAGATTTCGGTTGATGCAGGCGCGGTGGAAATCACTGCGATCTCGGAAAGTCCTGAGCAAAAGATCAGCCTCGAGACTGAATTGCGCCGCATCGTGCCAAACGATGTGCGTATGTCGCTCAATATCAGCGCGCCGCGCCCGGTGATTTCACCATTCACTGTTCGCTTTATTCTTGAAGAAGACGGGGCCCATTTTGATGCCTGCGCTGTCAGCGCCGGTGTTGGAGAGCAAACCATCATGGCTGCAGCGCGCGCTGTCGGTTTAACTGGATCTGCTGATTGCACACACGCGTTGGGTGCGCCGTCACGCACCTGGCCTGATGCCGTCGCGCGTTCCATTGCGGCAGTCGGTGAATTGGGTGGCGGAACGGTGACGCTGTCGGATGCCGATATAACGCTTGTCGCACCGCAGGGGACCGCGCAGGGCCTATTTGACCGCGTGGTTGGCGAGCTTGAGAATGACCTTCCCGATGTCTTCGCCCTTGAAGCCATCCTACCGGCCGTTCCCGATGCCTCTAGCGAGGGCCCGCCGCAGTTTACGGCGACGCGTAGCCCGGAAGGCGATGTGCAACTGCGTGGGCGCTTGTCAGATGAACTCTTGAATACAACCGCCGAGAATTACGCGCGCGCCCGTTTTGGTGGTACCCAGATTAATATGGGTACACGTATCGTTGAAGGTCTGCCTGCAGATTGGGCTGTCCGTGTCCTTGCCGGGATTGAAGCGCTTTCGATGTTGTCGAATGGGTCTGTTGTGGTCGAGCCCAACAGCCTTGTCGTGCGCGGCAATACCGGCAACGAAGAGGCAAGCGCGAGGATTTCGCGCCTCTTGATTGATAAACTGGGCCAAACGGAACAGTTTGAAATCGATGTGACCTATGTTGAGCAACTTGATCCGGTTGCGGGCCTGCCGACCCCCGAAGAATGCATCGCACAAATTATTGGGCTGTCTGCTGAACGCAAGATCACCTTTGAACCGGGGTCGGCGACGATTGATTCAGCTGCGCAGTCACTTGTGGATGACATTGCCGAAGTTCTGAAGCTTTGTGCCGAGTTGCGTATCGAGATTGCCGGCTACACCGATAGCCAAGGTCGCGAAGAAATGAACCAGCAGCTTAGCCAACAGCGAGCCGAGGCAGTCCTTTCCGCCCTGCGGATGCGCCGTGTTCCCACCAGCAGCTTTTCGGCAATCGGCTATGGCGAAGTTGACCCAATTGCGGATAATGATACGGCAGACGGCCGCGAAGCGAACCGGCGGATCGAATTTCGCCTGATAACACCCGAACCAATCCAAGAAGTGCCGACCGCGCTAGAAGAAGCTGAGGCCGAAATCGAAGCGGTCGAAACGGTCGAAGAAGAGACAGGAACGACCGATGAACAGAACTGAGTTTATCATTGCCACAGCGATCATTTTGTTCGTGGCGTTCTGTCTGGGCTGGTTTGCAAGCTGGCTGGTGAACCGCTTTACGCGCGTAACCAAAGCCGAGATCGGCGAGCTGGACAAGATGGCACAGTCGTTGCACGAAGCTGAAGAAACCCGTGATCAGGCGATCACTTATCTGCAACAGCGCGAAGCCGAGATCACCAATCAACTGACCCAAACCGAGGCCGAACTGCGTGCGGCGATGGACGGGTTGCGTGATGCCCGCCAAGAGGCAGAAGAACTGCGCACTTATATTGAGTCTCAAAGCGCCTGACAGCTGCGTCTTGCGGTCCGGTTCGAAACCCCATTCAATGCTATCTGAATGAATGGGGATGAACATGATGTGGCAGTTCTGGGTTGATCGCGGTGGCACCTTTACCGATGTCGTTGCCAAGGCACCCGATGGTCAGTTGCACACGCATAAACTGTTGTCCGACAACCCCGAAGTTTATCCCGATGCCGCCGTCCATGGCATTCGCGCCTTACTGGGTTTAAGTGCGCGCGATCCCATTCCAGCGGGCCAAATTAGTGCAGTCAAGATGGGCACGACGGTGGCCACCAACGCCCTGCTGGAACGCAAAGGCGAACGCACGTTGCTGCTGATCACCAAAGGCATGCGTGACCTCTTGCGGATTGGCTATCAGAATCGCCCGCGACTTTTTGATCTGCACATCAAGCTGCCGGAATTGCTTTATGATCATGTGGTCGAGGTGGATGAACGCCTTGATGCGGACGGTGTTGTTGTCGCGCCGCTGGACACTGATGCCGCCCGCGATGCGCTGTTAGCGGCCCATGCTCAGGGGTACCGTTCCGTCGCGATTGCCTTGATGCATAGCTACCGTTTTTCGGATCACGAAAAGACGTTGGGCGATATTGCTCGCGCGGTAGGCTTTACCCAAGTGTCCCTTAGCCATCAGGCGAGCCCGCTGATCAAGATTGTCGCGCGCGGTGATACGGCGGTGGTCGATGCCTATCTTTCGCCAATCCTACGGCGCTATGTCGGGCAGGTAGCGGATGCCCTGGGTGCGTCCAAAGGCGGGTGCGAACGGTTGATGTTCATGCGCTCTAACGGCGGGCTGACGGATGCGGCGCTGTTTGAAGGGCGTGATGCGATTCTTTCGGGCCCTGCGGGTGGCGTTGTCGGGATGGTGCGGACGGCTGCTGATTTGGGGTATGAGAAACTCATCGGCTTTGACATGGGCGGCACGTCAACGGACGTCTGCCACTACGCGGGCGAATATGAACGCAGCTTTGAAACCGAGGTTGCAGGCGTGCGGATGCGCGCACCGATGATGTCGA
>JBLHNX010000247.1:0-4446 GCA_047622125.1 Paracoccaceae bacterium
GGTGGGCGACTTGTTGTGCTGCTCCCGATTCAGCGTGCCTATGCCTTGCTGACCGAAACAATCGAATGAGCAGGCGGCCAAGGCACCTGAGCGCTGAGGAGCGTGCATTATGGGATGTCGTCGCGCGACGAACACAGCCAATAGAAAAACCGCGCGCGGTTCCGGCATCAATGCAATCGCGCGCCAAGGCGATAAAGGCCCCTAAACAAAACCAACCCATTCCCCAATTCAATGTCGGCCAAAGCGTTGATCATCACGGCACGCATGATTTGTTGCCGTCGCTTTCGCAGCAACTGGCCAATACGCCGCTGTCCATGGACCGCAAATCCTTTGGCAAACTCAAGCGTGGCAAGATCCAACCAGAAGGGCGGATTGATCTTCACGGAATGACACTGGATCAAGCCCATCCCGCGTTGGTCTCGTTTATTCTGTCGTCCCACGGCGCGGGAAAGCGGCTTGTTCTGGTCATAACGGGCAAAGGAAAACCCCGCGATGACGGCGGTCCGATCCCGACCCGTCTTGGGGTGCTGCGGCATCAGGTGCCGCAATGGCTTGGGCTGGCCCCGCTTTCGGGCGCTGTTTTGCAGATCAGCGAGGCCCACCTGAAACATGGTGGACACGGCGCGCTCTATGTCTACTTACGCCGTAGCCACTAAGGCACTTTGAAAGCGGAAAATCCCGACGGTTGCGCAAAGACCCGCAAAAACAAAGTAGATAGCGATGCTGATCATCTGTTCGGGAAATGTGATGCCGAAGTCGATGAGCGCACCAGTTACACCTGGTCCAATAGCTGACCCAAACACCATGACGGCCGCCGCTGTTGCTTTGATTGATCCAAGGTGCCGCGTGCCAAAAAACGTAGCCCAGAATGACGCCGGAACGGTCGATTGCATGCCTTGCCCAAGTCCGAACACGACAAGTCCGATCGCCGCTTGGCCGATGGTCTGTGCGTAGGCCAAAATCAGAAACGACAGCGCGAACGGAAGCATATAAAACGGGATGAGCCGCTGAACACCGACACGATCAATTACGCTACCAGACGCGAAAGTTGCGGCAATAGCCGTGACTGTGAATAGCGGCATTAGGGCGACGTAACTGACAAGCTCCCACCCCTTTACTTCGGTCAGATGAACCTGCTGAAAAAACAGCGCGGTGCCCCAAGCGGGTGGGCCAAGCAACACAGGCACCATGAGCCAGAAAAGCGGACTGCGCAAAACCTGCGCGCGAGTCCAATGCATGCCATTCATACCAGCGGATTGATTGGCCGCAGCCATGCTTGATGGAGTGCGCTCAAGGCGTAAAAGACGCAGTTGGAGCGGAATTGTCAGAACCACAAGAACGGCTGCCAAGACCCAAAGGCTGCGCCACGCCACCACCGCAAGAAGGGCTACGAAAATCACGGGCAAGATTGCTTGGGCGACCGAAAAACCCATTGATGCAATCGACAAGGCGCGTCCGCGTGTTGCCTCAAACCAACGAGCCATTGAAACGGCTGAAAGCTGTGACATCATTCCTTGGCCAAAGACCCGCAGGGCAAAGATGACGCCTATCAAAACGACCGCGTTCGGAACCACGGCCATTGCCAGACAGGCCAATGCCAAACCGATCATGACCCACACAGCAAGAGACCGCGCGCGGAACCTGTCTGTTAACGCGCCCGCCCAGACCATCGCGATGGCCGACACAGTCGTGCCAATGGTGTAAATGCCGCCCCATTGCCCATCGCTTAGCCCAAAGTCGCCTTTAATCTCGCTAGCGAAAAGCGAGATGAAATAGGTCTGTCCGTACGATGATGTGAACGCAAAAATGAAACCGGCCAAAAGGAAGGCCGCATTTTCGCGCAAGAAGCTAAACCATGTCATTGAGCACCTTTGTTTGCGTGCGCACAGAATTGAAAGCGATTTTCGTTAAGGCAGAATTGTTATGGGTGAAAGAATGATCTGGGTCGCATTTCGCAAGGTCAACACAGTACCCGGAAACAACCCTATGCGGCTCGTAAGGTCGGCTTGAAACGCCGAATCGACATCGCTAACCCGCCCAAGAACCGCCAAGAGCGCGGGTGAATTCCCAACGGTAAAATGGTGCGCTCCCCGTCCGAATTCTGAGACGTCGAAGAGTGTGAGGTTAAGATCAGCGACCCGTTCAACGTCTCTGATATTCCCAAGGCGCTCGGTTTGTCCGGTGAGCCCGGCAGACAATGCGAGCAAACGATCACGGCGTGAATGGAAAATAACGAAGGGATCTGGCAAAGTGCCGATCCTGTCGACCTGTTTGCGAAACAGTTCAATGTCCACATCTGGAGAAATGAGGACAACCCCGTCCACGATCCGGCTGGCCCGTCCGGGCGTTTGAATTTCGATCTGGCGCAGAGCCTCCATGACCAACAACGACCCGATAGAATGACCAACCAAGATCACATCGTCTGCACCAGCCGCATCAATCTGTTCGAGCAATTCCTGTAGCCCGTCACGGGCGAAAAGAACGCTGTCGTGATCGTAGCTATAACCAAGCGGGTTTCCGATGCTTGGCCATGAATAATGCACCCCAATCCCAGGCAAATCGAGATCGTGCGACAGCTGTGCAAGCCGCATCATGCCTTCGCCGAATTTGGTATTAAAGCCGTGAACATAGATGATCACGCTTCGATCGGGACGAGCCCTTAGTTGCTGCCGCAATTCGTTGCGAAATACTTCGGGGGTGGCGTAGCCATAGCGATTGGTAGCAACAAAGTCGGTCGCAAGGTCGGGTTGGGCTGTGGGATATGTGATGTCGCCCGCAACCCGATCTTGTGGGATGGAAACGTCAAATCGGCCATAGGTCGAAGCAGCGCTGCGTCCGCCACCATAGACATCAAATCCGGTTTCGTCAGCGGTTCGGGTGGTTGCAAAATAGATCGGCAGGACTTCGGCGCTGTCCGCCGCCCCATCCACAAGCACCATTGCGCCGCGCGGAGTGCAGGCGGCGATAACCAAAGCCAATGAAATAATAAGCGAACGCATGGAAAACCTCGGGTGAATCAGCCTGTCTTAGGCCAATCCCCCACGCGCTTCCAGCAAACGTTATAGAACGTAGCGACTAAGGTCGGTTGAGCGGGAAAGCTCGCCGAGGTGTTTCTCGACGAATTCGGCGTTGACCTCGACCTTGTCGCCTGACCGATCCGGCGCAGCAAAGGACAAATCCTCGAAAACCCGCTCAAGCACAGTGTAAAGGCGGCGCGCGCCGATGTTTTCAACGGATTCGTTTACTTCGGCAGCGATCTTGGCAAGGGCAGCAATACCATCTTCGGTAAACGTCACGGTGACCTCTTCGGTCGCCATAAGGGCGCTATACTGGCGGGTTAGCGCGTTTTCCGTCTCGGTCAAAATGCGCACAAAGTCGCCTTCGGTCAGCGCGCGCAGGGTCACACGGATCGGCAGGCGCCCCTGCAACTCCGGTAAAAGATCAGAGGGTTTCGCGATATGAAACGCACCAGACGCGATGAACAGGATGTGGTCGGTCTTGATCGGTCCGTGTTTCGTGCTGACGGTCGTGCCTTCGATCAGCGGCAAAAGATCACGCTGCACACCTTCGCGCGACACGTCTGCGCCGCGCGCATCTGCATTGCGGCAAACCTTGTCGATTTCATCCAGAAAGACGATGCCGTCCTGCTCGACAGATTCAAGCGCAGCCTTGATGACAGATTCATCGTCAAGCAGCTTGTCGGCCTCGTCTGCGATGAGCAGACCATAGCTTTCGGCAACGGTGACGCGCTTTTTCGTGGTGCGCCCGCCAAGGGCTTTGCCAAAGAGCGCCCCAAGATCCATCCCTGGCCCCATTCCGGGCTGACCGGGCATTTCAAAGCCTTGCATCGGACTGGACGTATCAGCGAGCTCGATCTCGATCATTGTCTGATCCAGTTCGCCAGTGCGCAGCTTCTTGCGGAACATATCGCGCGTGCCGCTGCGTGCGTCTATGCCAGCGATGGCTGTAACCACGCGTTCTTCGGCTTCGGCTTCGGCCTTGGATTTCACGTCATCGCGCATATTTTCGCGGACCTGCACAATGGCGGCATCCATCAGATCACGGATGATCTGTTCGACGTCACGACCGACATAGCCGACCTCGGTAAACTTCGTGGCTTCGACCTTGATGAATGGCGCGCGGGCAAGTTTTGCCAAACGGCGAGAAATCTCGGTTTTGCCGACACCCGTGGGCCCAATCATCAGGATATTCTTGGGGTAAACCTCGTCACGCAGATCATCGCCCAACTGCTTGCGCCGCCAACGGTTCCGCAGAGCCACAGCAACAGCGCGTTTGGCATCGTTCTGGCCGATGATAAAACGGTCAAGTTCGCTCACGATCTCGCGGGGGGTCAGGTCTGTCATTTGCTGATCTTCTCTACAGTGAGGTTTCCGTTGGTATAGACACAGATGTCGCTGGCAATCGCCATGGCGCGACGCGCGATCG
>JBLHNX010000248.1:0-4404 GCA_047622125.1 Paracoccaceae bacterium
AAGTGGTACCGGTGGCCGGACTCGAACCGGCACAACATTACTGTCGGGGGATTTTGAATCCCCTGCGTCTACCATTCCGCCACACCGGCTAACGCGCGGGTCTTACCCCTGTCCGCGGGCGGCGTCAACGCCTCCTATAGCTGTCTGGCGCCAAAGGTATCACATTGGGTCATATCGCCACTTTCATAGCCGCGCTGGAACCACCGTTGACGTTGATCACTGGTGCCATGGGTAAAGCCTTCGGGCCGCACGACACGGCCTGCATTGCGCTGCAACGTGTCATCGCCAATCTGTGCGGCCGCATTCATCGCCTCGGCGATATCGCCCCGTTCGACGCTGCCAAATTGGGCCTGCGCACCGCGTGCCCAGACCCCTGCATAGCAATCGGCCTGCAATTCAATCCGCACGGAAATCGCGTTGGAATCTGTTTCGCTGGACTGTGCCCTGATCTGATTGGCCTGCCCCAGAATGCCCAACTCGTTTTGAACGTGATGCGCGACTTCGTGGGCTACTACATAGGCGGCTGCGAAATCTCCGCGCGCGCCAAGCTGGCGTTCAAGCGTCGTAAAGAAATCAGTATCAAGGTAAACCTTGCGATCCGCCGGACAATAAAACGGCCCCGTTGCCGCACTTGCGCCACCACAGGGTGACTGGGTCGCACCTTTGAACAACACCAGCGTGGGCGCATCATAGGTATCGCCAACTTGGCGGCGAAACACATCGGCCCAGATTTCTTCGGTATCGCCAAGCGTAACAGCAACAAATTCAGCCGCGCGTTCATCGGCCTGCGTGACTTCGCCAGTCCCCGACTGGATGCCAGGCTGGCCAGCCCCGCCATTCAGCAGCGGCGTCACATCAACCCCAAGGAAATACCCGACCACAAGGATCACAATCACGCCAATTCCGCCGACCCCACTTGCGGTTGATGCACCACTGCGGCGGCGATCTTCGATATTGCGACTCCTGCGGCGACCTTGCCATTTCATCTGCGGTTCCTCACGAAATTTGCGCGTATCGTAGCGCATTCGTGCACCCTCGCAACCTTGACCTAATCGCCTGCCCGTGTCCTAAGGGAAAAAACAAATCAGGCCGCGCAGAATATGATCCGAAGACTTTATGACTGGACCTTGTCGCTGGTGGATACGCCATATGCGCTTTGGGCGCTGGCAGCCGTGGCGTTTATAGAATCCTCGGTCTTTCCGATCCCGCCTGACGTGCTGATGATCCCGATGATCCTCGCCCGCCCGAACCGGGCATTTTTAATCGCCGGCGTGGCCCTTTTGGCGTCGGTGCTGGGCGGAATGTTGGGATACGCGATTGGCGCATTCGCATTCGAAAGCATTGGCCAGCCGATTTTGGCCAGCCTTGGCAAAGCCGACTCCATGGCCGAATTCAGCACGCGCTTTAACGATATGGGTTTTTGGGCCGTGCTGGTCGCGGGGGTCACGCCCTTTCCTTACAAGGTCATCACGATCATGTCGGGCTGGACAGGCATGCCGCTGGGCACGTTCGTTATCACATCGATCATCGCACGCGGCTTGCGGTTCTTTATCGTTGCTGCCCTGCTGTGGAAATTCGGCGCACCGATCCGCGACTTTATTGAACGCCGCCTCGGGCTTATGTTCACACTGTTTTGTGTGCTATTGATCGGCGGATTTTTTGTGGTGAGATACATATGACACGTCCCCTCCTGATCCTGATCGCCGCAGGCGGTTCTTTTGCCCTTCTTGCTGGTGCATTCGTGTTTCAGGCAATCGGCTATGCGCCTTGCGAAATGTGCTTGTGGCAGCGCTGGCCCCATGCGGCCGCGATCCTGATCGGTGCTATCGTGATCCTTGGTGGCTTCACGGGCCGCGTTTGGGCCTACCTTGGCGCGCTCGCAGCCGCTGTGACAGGAATCCTTGGCATCTATCACACAGGCGTTGAACGCGACTGGTGGGAAGGCCCGACAAGCTGCACAGGCGGCGGCGATCTGGGAACCGGTGCAGACCTGTTGTCGATGGACGGCCCCGCGCTGGTGATGTGTGATCAGGTCGCGATCTGGATTTTCGGACTGTCGATGGCCAGCTGGAACGCGATATTCTCGCTGGGGTTCGTCGTAATCTGGATCATGGCCGCGCGCCGCAACGCCTAACGCCCCCGACCAGCCCGCCGCGTCGATAGCAACAGGTTCGTTTCGCTCCGCGTCACACCGTCGATCCGGCGAATATCGAACAACACCCTATCCAGCGCCTCGAGCGTGGCAGTGCCTATCTCGACCACCAGATCCCACGCCCCATTCGTGGAATGCACTGCCGTCACGGCGACCATCCCCTGCAACGCACGGGTGATCCGGTCAGCCCCGCGCCCTTCAATTCCCAGCATCATCAGCCCCCGCACCGGGCTTGGTGCCACATCGCGGCGCGTCTGCACCGTGAACCCCGCGATTTCACCGCTTTGCATCAGCCGCGCCATGCGCGCACGCACTGTTGCACGTGTCACACCCAGATCAGCCGCCAAATCAGACAGAGGCGCGCGACCATCACGGCGCAGCGCGGCGATCAGGTTTTGATCAAGGTTGTCCATGTTGGTCACTGCCCTTGTGCATTTCGGTCATTGGCAACCCATTTCGCACAAATTGACCGCTGACACCACCACCATTTCGGGCAACACTCTGCGAATGAAAAACACACATTGCATCCTTATCGGCGCGCCCGTGGACTGTGGCAAACGCAATCGCGGCTGTCTCATGGGGCCTGACGCCTATCGCACCGCCGGTCTGGCCGAAGCCATTAGTGGCCTTGGCCACACCGTTGCGGACCTTGGCAATCTGAGTGCGGCCGACACGCCCGAAACCAGCAGCCGCAACCCCTTGCTTTATAAGCTGGCGGAAAATATCGGCTGGACCAAGACATTATCCGCCGCCGCCCAAAGTGCCGCCAAGACCGGCCTGCCAATCTTCCTTGGCGGTGATCACGCGCTCTCGCTCGGCTCGGTCGCAGGTATGGCCGCCCATGCCGCCAGCCAAGACCGCCCGCTCTTTGTCCTCTGGCTTGATGCGCATAGCGACTTCCACACGCCTGACACAACCGACAGCGGCAACTTGCACGGCACACCAGTGGGCTATGTCACGGGGCGCGAAGGGTTTGATGCCTTTCCACCACTGCCCGCTGTGGTGCCAACGCAAAACGTCTGCATGATTGGGCTGCGATCCGTGGACACCGCCGAACACGCAGCACTCCAAGCCAGCGATGTGACATACGTCGACATGCGCGCGATTGATGAGGGCGGGATCAAGGCGCCCCTGTCCGATTTCCTAGCAAAAGTCGCCGCCGCGGGCGGTATGTTGCATGTGTCGCTCGACGTTGATTTTCTTGATCCCAGCATCGCGCCAGCGGTCGGCACAACCGTCCCCGGCGGCGCCACCATGCGAGAGGCGCATCTGGTCATGGAATTGTTGAACGACAGTGAACTCGTTACCTCGCTCGATCTTGTCGAACTCAACCCGTTTCTTGATGATCGCGGGCGCACAGCCTCGCTGATGGTCGATCTTACCGCATCCCTTCTGGGCCGCCGCATCTTTGACCGCCCCACACGGAGCTACACATGAACACGCCCTCCAAACTCGCCCTCGTGCCCTTCGTGTCGGTCGATCACATGATGCAACTTGTGCATTCTATCGGTATCACCCAAGTGCTGCGCGACCTCGCCGACTATATCGAGGCCGACTTCAAACGCTGGGAGCTGTTCGACAAGACCCCACGTGTGGCCAGCCACTCAGCCGAAGGCGTGATCGAACTGATGCCAACATCGGACGGCGAAGTCTACGGTTTCAAATACGTTAACGGTCACCCAAAAAACATGAAGGAAGGCCTGCAAACCGTTACAGCCTTTGGACTTTTAGCTGATGTAGGCAATGGCTATCCGGTGCTTTTGTCGGAAATGACGCTGCTAACCGGCCTGCGCACCGCCGCCACTTCGGCGCTGGTCGGGCGTTACCTTGCCCCCAAAGGTGCGACGACAATGGCAATGATCGGCAATGGTGCACAGTCCGAATTCCAGTGCATGGCGTTTCAGGCGATCTGTGGCATCGATACTGTGCGTCTTTACGATATTGACAGTGCGGCCACGGAAAAATGCGCTCGCAATCTGGCCAACTCAGGCCTGACAGTCGTCAAATGCACCACCCCCGAAGACGCGATCATGGGTGCGCAGATCATCACGACCTGCACCGCCGACAAACAATGCGCGACGATCCTGACCGACAATATGGTGGGCAGCGGCGTGCATATCAACGCGATCGGTGGTGACTGCCCGGGCAAAACCGAACTGCACCGCGATATCCTGCTGCGCTCGGATATTTTCGTGGAATTCCCCGAACAAACCCGGATCGAAGGCGAAATTCAACAACTTGATCCCGATCAC
>JBLHNX010000249.1:0-4383 GCA_047622125.1 Paracoccaceae bacterium
CAACGCGTGCAGCGATGTTGCAGCAGTTGAACGCTGAACGTGCCCGTCGTGCGCAGGTGACCGAGGCCGAAGGTAAGAAGCGCGCCGTAGAACTGTCTGCAGACGCCGAGCTTTACGCAGCCGAGCAAATTGCCAAGGCCCGCCGCATTTCGGCCGACGCCGAAGCCTATGCAACGGGCGTTGTGGCCAAAGCGATTGCCGCCAACGGACTTGAGGCGGCGCAGTATCAGGTTGCGCTGAAACAGGTCGAGGCGCTGAGCAAGCTTGGCGAAAGCGCGGGCAGCAACACGATCCTTGTGCCTGCTAATGCGCTTGAGGCGTTTGGCGATGCCTTCAAGATGCTGAAGGGGCGCTGATCATGGACCTTTGGTCAGTCTGGTGGGTCTGGATGTCTGTCGCTGTGGTTCTTGCCATCGTAGAAGTCATCGTGCCCGGCTACATCTTTCTTGGCTTTGCAGCAGGGGCGGCCTTTGTTGGCGCGATCTTGTTGCTCGGCCTTGGTGGGTTGACCCTGCCTTGGGCGCTGTTGATTTTTGCGTTCTTCTCGCTGATTGCGTTTGTGCTGCTGCGCAAGGTGTTCGGCATCCGCCATGGACAGGTGAAAATCTGGGACCGTGACATTAACGACTAACATTACCGGCGCGCGCCTTAGGTGTTAGGGCGCGCTGCCTGAGGTGAGCGCAGTTCTGCCGCGATTGCCTGCGCGGCAGCACGTGGATCGGCAGCCTGCCAGATGGGGCGCCCGACAACCACATGATCAGCGCCGTTTGCGATCGCGAGTGCCGGTGTGGTCACGCGCTTTTGGTCGCCAAGGTCGGCCCCCGCAGGGCGCACCCCCGGTGTTACGATCAGTTTTCCGGTGGCTTCGGGCAGGGCACGAATAAGTGCTGCCTCTTGTGGGCTCGCGATGACACCGTCCGCGCCATTCATGAACGCGATCCCCGCACGTTCTTGCACGAGATCCTTTATGTCACCCGCTTTGATAAGGGACGCATCCAGATCGGCGCGGTCCAATGACGTAAGGATCGTCACGGCGAGAATCTTCATGTCCGAGCCTGATTTGCCCTCGGCAGCGGCGCGGACCACATGTGGGTCACCGTGCACTGTCAGGAAGTCATGGTTAAATTGCGCCAACCCGCGCACCGCTGCTTCGACGGTGGCGCCGATATCGAATAGCTTCATATCAAGGAAAATACGCTTGCCGTGTTCGTCCTTCAGCTCGTTGGCAAGGGCAAGCCCGCCACCAGTCAGCATTCCCAAGCCGATCTTATAGAACGAAACCGCATCACCGATCTTTTCGGCCAGTTTCAGCCCGGCAATCGCGTTTGGGACATCGAGGGCGACGATCAGGCGGTCATCGGCGGGCTGTGTCATCGGTTGATCCTTTTTGTGGGCGGGGTTGCGATGTCTTGGTTGCCGAGGCGCGGGCTGTCAAGTCAAGCCGCGCGTTCCCAAAGTGCCGCAGGGCGCTTGAACAACACCGAGCTGACCCCCATCTTTTGTGCAAGGCCCAATCTAGGGTGTGCTGCGATTGCGGGCATCCACCAAACAGGGCGCTTTATAAGGAGAAAGACATGAACCTGGAAAAGTTCACCGAACGGTCGCGCGGTTTTGTGCAAGCGGCCCAAACAATTGCAATGCGCGAAAGCCACCAGCGGCTTGCGCCAGAACACCTGCTGAAAGCCCTGTTGGACGATGAGCAGGGGCTGGCTGCCAACCTGATCAACGCCGCTGGCGGAGAAGCCAAGCGTGTCACCGAACAGGTCGATATCGCCGTCGAGAAAATGACCAAGGTTTCCGGTGATGCGGGGCAGGTCTATATGGATAGCGCCACGGGCAAAGTGCTGGACGAAGCGGAAAAGGTCGCCACCAAGGCCGGCGATAGCTTTGTGCCGGTTGAACGTATCCTGATGGCGCTGGCGATGGTGAAATCCAAGGCCAAGGATGCGCTGGATGCGGGCGGGGTGAATGCCCAAGCCTTGAACGCAGCGATCAATGACATTCGCAAAGGGCGGACTGCCGATAGTGCGAGCGCCGAGGACAGCTATGATGCCCTCAAGAAATATGCGCGCGATCTGACCGAAGCTGCCGAGCAAGGCAAGATTGATCCGATTATTGGCCGCGACGAGGAAATTCGCCGCGCCATGCAGATTCTGTCGCGCCGCACCAAGAACAACCCGGTTCTGATCGGTGAACCCGGTGTTGGTAAAACCGCAATTGCCGAGGGGCTGGCCCTGCGGATTATCAACGGTGATGTGCCCGAATCCCTGCGCAACAAAAAGCTGATGTCGCTGGATATGGGCGCGCTGATTGCGGGCGCGAAGTACCGCGGTGAGTTCGAAGAGCGCCTGAAGGCGGTTTTGAATGAAGTTACCCAAGCCGCCGGTGAAATCATCTTGTTCATCGACGAAATGCACACCCTTGTGGGGGCGGGCAAATCTGAAGGCGCGATGGATGCCGCCAACCTGATCAAACCGGCACTGGCACGCGGCGAGTTGCACTGTATCGGTGCGACGACCTTGGACGAATACCGCAAATACGTTGAAAAAGACGCGGCCCTTGCGCGGCGTTTCCAACCGCTTGTCGTTGAAGAACCCACCGTCGAAGACACCATTTCGATCCTGCGTGGCATCAAGGAGAAATACGAACTGCACCACGGTGTGCGGATCAGTGACTCTGCGCTGGTCGCTGCCGCGACGTTGTCGCACCGCTATATCACCGACCGGTTTCTGCCCGACAAAGCGATTGACCTGATGGACGAGGCCGCCAGTCGTTTGCGGATGGAAGTGGATAGTAAGCCCGAAGAATTGGACGCGCTAGATCGCCAAATCCTGCAATTGCAGATCGAGGCCGAGGCGCTGAAGAAAGAAGACGATGCGGCATCAAAGGACCGTCTTGAGACGCTTGAGAAAGAGCTGGGTAATTTTGTTGACCGGTCCGATGAAATGACGGCCAAGTGGCAGGCCGAACGTGACAAACTGGAAGGCGCGCGTGGCTTGAAAGAGCAGCTTGATCGTGCGCGGGCCGAGTTGGACATTGCCAAACGTGAAGGCAATTTGGCGAAGGCCGGAGAGCTGTCTTATGGTGTGATCCCGCAGCTTGAAAAGGATATCGGCGAGGCGGAAGGCGCTGAAACCGATCTGATGGTCGAGGAAGCCGTGCGTCCCGAGCAAATTGCGAGTGTGGTCGAGCGTTGGACTGGCGTGCCCGTGTCCAAAATGCTGGAAGGCGAGCGCGAAAAACTGCTGCGCATGGAAGATGGCTTGCACAAGCGCGTTATCGGCCAGAATAGCGCCGTTAAGGCGGTGGCGAATGCCGTGCGCCGTGCGCGGGCCGGTCTGAACGATGAAGGGCGCCCACTTGGGTCGTTCTTGTTCCTTGGGCCAACTGGTGTCGGCAAGACCGAGCTGACCAAAGCCGTGGCCGAATTCTTGTTTGACGATGACAACGCCATGGTGCGGATTGATATGTCCGAATTCATGGAAAAGCACGCCGTGTCGCGCTTGATTGGCGCGCCTCCCGGCTATGTTGGCTATGACGAAGGTGGTGTCCTGACCGAAGCCGTGCGCCGCCGCCCCTATCAGGTGGTGCTGTTTGACGAGGTCGAAAAGGCGCATCCTGATGTGTTCAACGTGTTGTTGCAGGTGCTTGATGATGGTGTGCTGACTGATGGTCAGGGGCGCACCGTTGATTTCAAGCAAACGCTGATTGTGTTGACGTCAAACCTTGGGGCGCAGGCACTGTCGCAACTACCCGAAGGTGGCGACATGGACGAAGCCAAGCGCGATGTGATGGATGCGGTGCGTGGGCATTTCCGGCCTGAATTCCTGAACCGCCTGGACGAAACGATCATCTTTGATCGGCTGGCCCGCGCGGATATGGCCGGGATCGTCGATATTCAGCTTGGCCTTTTGGACAAACGTTTGGCGGGTCGAAAGATCACGCTTGATCTGGATGACGGCGCGCGCAAATGGCTGGCCGACGAAGGTTATGATCCGGTGTTTGGTGCACGTCCGCTTAAGCGGGTCATCCAGCGGGCCTTGCAGGACCACCTGGCCGAGATGATCTTGGCGGGGGATGTGCTGGACGGCGACACTGTACCGGTCAGCGCAGGTGCTGATGGGCTGATTGTCGGGGATCGTGTGGCAGGGTCGAACCGCCCAAAGCCTGACGATACGGTTGTGCACTAACGCCAGCAACACCGACACAAAAGAAAGGCCCCGCCAGCGATGGCGGGGCCTTAGTCGTTATCTGTTCCAGCTTACATTGGCGGCAGGATTACCTTGTCGATGACGTGGATCACGCCATTGCTTGTTTCGATATCTGCGGTCACGACGTTGGCATCATTCACCATCACGCCATCGGTCGTCATGATTGTGATTT
>JBLHNX010000250.1:0-4372 GCA_047622125.1 Paracoccaceae bacterium
GATCTGCCAGCCAGTGCGAAAAATCCTGCAAATCGCGGGCATAGGCCAGTTGGGTGTTGGTTGCCGCGTCCAGTTCAGCCGCCTGCGCCTCAAGAAATGTCTGTATCCACTGCGCCATTGCCCGCCGTTTCATGACTGGCGCGACAACAGCAGATATTCCAGCGACAAGCGGCGCGCGATATCCTCAAGGCCGACCGAGCGCAAGAACGCCAAAGCATCGCGCACATCACTTGGGGACGAGACAGCGCCCTCGTTAAAGACAGCCATGGCGCGCAACAGCGCCTCGCCCAGCTTTGCGTTCTGCACCATTGCCGTCAGCTCGGCTGGGGGCGTGGTGGTGGTGAATGCGGCAAAGACCGCCGCTTGACGCGGGCCAACCGCGCGGACATCCGACAGATCGCCACGGGCAACACCATGTAGGAAAATATCACTCTGGCTGCGCAGGGTAGCGTCCATCGCGACGGCCTCGTAGGCGGGGGACAACAGACCGATTTCGGTGGCCAGGCCAGCAGCGTCAGCATCAAGGGAGACCTCGGATAGGCGTGGCTGGTAATGAACGGCAAAGGCAACTTCGGTCGCAACGGTTTGCATGGCCTCCCATGCGGCGGGCAGGGTGGCAGCCACGGCCTCGGCGTTGCCCGTATCAAGCGCGTGATCAAGCGCCTGCACAGCAGCAACACGTTCCCAGACCCCGCCAGAGGCAGCAGGACGGCGCGCCATATAGATCCCGAACAAACGCGTGGGGGCAATCGCACCATTGCGTGCCAATCGCTCGGCGGCCTCAAGCTGGGATTTCCAGCCGGTGGTGGATCGCAAATCCGCATGAGCAAATGCACGGGGCAAACCGGCCACAGTCATCGGTTCGCCGATTGCCTCGCGCATGCGAAACACCAGCGGGCTGGGGCGGCTGGGCGCGGGAAATGGCGGTTCGCCTTCGTAAAGATCGGGGTCAAGGAAGCGCGATAACAGCGCGTCTTCCTCGTCGGCGATATCGCCAAGGGCGCGAACTGTGTTCAGGGTTAGGGCTGCCGCAGACCAATCACCATTGCGCGCAAGGCAGAATACCCGCGCCGCAGGCGTGGGTGCCACATCAGGGCGCGCGCGCATCGCAGTGCAGGCCCCACCTTCGGTGCCTGTCAGCAGGGACACATCAAACCAGCGCCGGAACAGCGCGGGGGTGTCGGGGTTTGCAGCCTCTAGCAGGGCTTGGGCAGGTTCAAGCGCGCCCATATCCAGCAATTTGTCGACGCGCGCCAGAAACAGGCGTCCGTCGGGGCCGGCCCCAAGCGGTGCATCGGCCTCGGCCAGTAACAGGCTGCGCAGCAACGCCTGCATCGCGGGAAGGCTATCGACCCGCTGGGCCTGCACAAGTGTCGCCAGCGTTTCCGCGTCGCTGCCTTTCCAAAGACCTGCAGGAAATCCAGTGACCTCGGATGGCAAAAGCCCGATCGGGTCGGGCGAGGGGCTGTCCAGCGGCGTCACAGAGATTTGCGGTGTCACGACAGAATTCGCCACGGGGGGTTCGTTGGGGTTGATCAATGGCTTGGGGCTTTGTGACGAATTCGCAAAGGGCACACGCACAGCAACACTATCCGACAGCCAGTCGATTGCTGACATCGGCCCTTGATCTTGGGCTTGCGCGGCAACAGTCGCACTGAGAAAAAGAACACATGCCGCGCGGCAAATCTGCATCGTTATTCCAAACTTAACGTGACTGGTTTCGTCACGACGTCACTGGGGGCTGCAAAGTCGGCCGGAAAAAAGATTGGCCCGACGTAAGCATAGGCCACCAATGCAATTGCCGCAAATACCCCAAGAAATAGCAAGACCTTGATCAATCGCCACATCTAAACGGCCATCCTTTCTGCTTTACCTCAAAATGGCGACCTGATTTGCCGCCTTGCCTTGGTTTATATATGGCCTTTTGCACAAGATCACGCCATTCAGTTGTGAAATTATTCATTAGGCGGCGCTTGGCCGATGAAAAGGAACGAAAACAATGGCGCGCAGGCCATGACAGATAGGCAAATGCGATACGAACTCGGGCGCACGGTGGTGTTGGTCGGTTTGATGGGCTGCGGCAAGACGGCAATCGGGCGCGCACTTGCTGCGCAACTTGATGCGCCGTTCGTTGATTCTGATGCGGAAATCGAAACTGCAGCCAATGCCACCATCGCCGAGGTATTCGAGCGCGACGGCGAAGCGTTTTTTCGTGACCGCGAGGCCGAAGTGATCGCGAGGCTGCTGCGCGGCGCGCCCTGCATTCTGTCCACGGGGGGCGGGGCGTTTCTGGCTGAACGAAACCGCGCGGCAATCTCGCGCGATGGGGTATCCGTCTGGCTAAATGCGGACCTTGATCTGCTATGGGATCGTGTGCGCCACAAAAACACGCGCCCGCTGCTGCGTACGGCTGACCCGCGTGGGACGCTGGCGGGCCTGTTCGCGCAACGCCGCCCCGTTTATGAACTGGCCGATCTGAATGTGCGTTCCGAGCGGGCTTATTCGATTGCCGATATGACAGACCGTGTGATTGACGCACTGCTCGCGCGCCCCGAAATCCTGAAAGCGATCCCATGACCCAATTGCGTGAAACCGTCCGTGTGAACCTGCCGGGGCGCGAATATGACATCGTTATCGGACCGGGACTTCTGGCCGAGGCCGGGGCGCTGATTGCGCCGATGCTGCCGCGTAAGCGTGTGGCGATTGTCACGGATGAAAACGTCGCCGCCGCGCAATTGCATAACCTGCAAGCGGGCCTAAGCGCTGGTGGCATCACATCCGAAGTCCTGATCCTGCCTGCGGGCGAGGCCACAAAAAGCTGGGACCAGTTCAGCCGCACCGTTGAATGGCTTATCGCCCAAAAAGTCGAGCGCGGCGATGTGGTTGTCGCCTTTGGTGGCGGTGTGATCGGTGATCTGGCGGGCTTTGCCGCTGCCGTTGTGCGGCGTGGTGTGCGCTTTGTGCAGGTGCCCACGTCCCTGTTGGCGCAGGTCGACAGTTCCGTGGGTGGCAAAACAGGGATCAACTCGCCGCTTGGAAAGAACCTGATTGGTGCATTCCACCAGCCCAGCTTCGTGTTGGCCGATACCGCCGTACTTGGCACGCTCACCCCACGCGATTTCCTGTCGGGGTATGGAGAGGTCGTGAAATACGGGCTGCTGGGCGATGTGGCGTTCTTTGACTGGCTTGAGGGGCACGGATCGGCACTTGCCGCGGGCGATATGGCCGCGCGGGTGCAAGCGGTGAAACGCTCTTGTCAGATGAAAGCCGATATCGTGCAGCGCGACGAGACCGAACAGGGCGACCGCGCGCTTTTGAACCTTGGGCATACATTCTGCCACGCCCTTGAGGCCGCCACAGGCTACGGCGACCGTCTTTTGCATGGCGAAGGCGTGGCGATCGGCTGTGCGCTGGCGTTTGAACTCTCGGCCCGTATGGGGCTGTGCAGCCAAGAAGACCCCAGCCGCCTGCGCGCCCATCTGCGCGACATGGGGATGAAGGTTGATCTGGCTGATATCGACGGCGATTTGCCGGACGCCGATGGGTTGCTGGATCTGATGGGGCAGGACAAGAAGGTCGTAGATGGCCAGTTGCGGTTCATCCTCGCGCGCGGGATTGGTGATGCCTTTGTGACCGCGGACGTGCCACGCGATAAGGTGTTGGCTGTATTGCAAGATGCTTTGGCGCTACGCGGGTCGTAATTGTTAGGGCGCACGCAGCATGCCAGTGCGCGCCTGACCCACCCCATTCGCACAAAAAAGGGCCGGATTTCTCCAGCCCTTGATCCAATTTGAAATTGTGGCTCTGACTTAGAACGGAATTTCATCGTCCATGTCGCCGCCGCCGGATGGGCCGCTGTCATAACCGCCACCGCCGCCAGAAGACGACCCGCCGCCACTGCCGCCGCCGCCATAACCGCCGCCGCCCGATTGATCGGCCATATAGCCACCGCCGCCACCGCCGCCAGCGTTGTCGCCGCGACCGTCAAGCATGGTCAGCGTGCCATCAAACCCTTGCAGCACGACTTCGGTGCTGTAACGATCAGCGCCCGACTGGTCCTGATACTTGCGGGTCTGCAGTTTACCCTCGATGTAAACCTTTGATCCTTTTTTCAGATACTGCTCGGCGATCCGCACGAGGCCTTCCTGAAAGATCGCAACCGAATGCCATTCGGTTTTCTCGCGACGCTCGCCAGTGCTCTTGTCTTTCCAGTTTTCCGATGTCGCGATGCGCAGGTTGCACACCTTGCCACCGTTCTGGAATGTGCGCACTTCGGGGTCGCGCCCCAGATTGCCGATAAGAATGACTTTGTTGACTGATCCGGCCATTTGCGTGTCTCCCTCACGAATCCGATATTTGTGGTGCATGTTAC
>JBLHNX010000251.1:0-4330 GCA_047622125.1 Paracoccaceae bacterium
AATGAGTCGCGAGCAGTTTGGAGACCTGTTCACCCACATGTCTAATGCCAAGCCCGAAAATCAGCCGGTGCAGCGGGATTTTGCGTTTATCATCAATCGCATCAAACAGGCTGGCGGCACTTTTGTCACCCCAGCCGTCGCGGTTCTTAAGCTGTTGCAGACCACTGCCAAACCGCGTGCGCAGGGTGAAAATGTCAGCCGGTTCGCGCACCCAGCCGTCATTGTAGAACTGTTCGACCTGTTTTGCGCCCAAGCCATCGATGTCAAACGCGCCACGCGACACGAAATGTTTCAGCTTTTCGACGGCCTGCGCGGGGCAGATCAGCCCGCCGGTACAACGGCGCACGGCGTCGCCTTCTTCACGGATCGCTTCAGAGCCGCAATCGGGGCAGATATGGGGGAATTCATAGGGTTGCGCGGTGGCGGCGCGTTTTGACAGGTCAACATCGGCCACTTTCGGGATCACGTCACCGGCGCGGTAGACCTGTACCCAATCGCCAATACGGATGTCCTTGCCGCCGCGGATCGCCTCGCCTTTGTTGCCACGCCCGACGATGTAATCTTCGTTGTGCAGCGTGGCGTTGGACACAACCACACCGCCCACAGTCACAGGTTTCAGCCGCGCAACAGGGGAAAGCGCGCCGGTGCGTCCGACCTGAATGTCGATTGCATCCAACGCGGTCCATGCCAGTTCGGCGGGGAATTTATGGGCAATCGCCCAGCGGGGTGTCGTGCTGCGAAATCCAAGGCGACGCTGCAGATCAAGGTCGTTCACTTTGTAAACCACGCCGTCGATATCATAGCCCAACGTCGCGCGTTGGGTTTCGATTTTACGATACTGCGCGATCATCGCATCAGGGCCATCGCAAAGCATCGTAAGCGGGTTAGTTTGAAAGCCAAGGTCGGCCAGTCGGGCAATCGCACCGTTTTGGGTGTCTGCCAGCGGGGTCGACAATTCGCCCCATGCATAGGCAAAAAATCGCAATGGGCGGTCGCGCGTGATGTCAGGGTTGAGTTGGCGAAGTGATCCGGCAGCGGCATTGCGCGGATTGGCGAATGTTTTATCACCTTTGGCGGATTGCCGTGCGTTCAGGGCGGCAAAATCCGCATGGGCCATATAAACCTCGCCGCGCACTTCGATGATATCGGGGGCGGCTCCGGTCAGGGTCTGCGGGATGTCTTGCACCATACGCGCATTGGTGGTCACGTCTTCGCCCACCGCCCCATCGCCGCGCGTGGCGGCACTGACCAGCACGCCGTTTTCATAGCGCAGCGACAGTGAAAGCCCGTCGATCTTGGGCTCTGCCGTATAGGCCAATGCGCCCGTTTGACCCAAGAACTTGCGCACAGCAGCATCGAAATCTGCAACATCATCGTCGGTAAATGCGTTGCCAAGCGAGAGCATCGCAACGGTGTGGGCGATCTTGCCAAAGCCCTCTGCGGGGGCGGCACCAACCTGATCACTGGGGCTATCGCCACGTTTGAGGGCGGGAAACCGCGCCTCAAGTGCCTTATTGCGCTGTTTCAGCGCGTCATAGTCCGCGTCAGACATATCCGGCGCGTCTTGTGCGTGATAAGCTGTGTTGGCAAGCGCCAAAGCATCCGCAAGGCGGGCAAGCTCGTCGCGCGCCTGATCACGAGAAAGATCAGCGACATCAATATCTGCGGCGTTTTGTGACTTGGCAGCGTCAGACAAACGAAACCCCTACCCTTGTGTTAATAACTAACCCAAGTGATAGGGGCGCGTCCCCAGCGCGTCCAGTCCGTGAGTGGCGCGCGCGCCGGTAATTTCACCAATCGGTTAGGCGCCGATCGCAAGCCGTTCTTGATCCATCGACATCGGCTGTGGATCGCGCAACACGTAACCACGGCCCCAAACGGTTTCGATATAATTGTCGCCACCCGTTGCCACGCTGAGTTTCTTGCGCAGTTTGCAGATGAAAACATCGATGATTTTCAGTTCTGGTTCGTCCATGCCGCCGTAAAGATGGTTCAGGAACATTTCCTTTGTCAGGGTCGTGCCTTTGCGCAGGGAAAGCAGTTCGAACATCTGGTATTCCTTGCCCGTCAGATGGACAGGTTTTCCGCCAACCTCGACGGTTTTGGCATCAAGGTTCACACCGATCTGGCCGGTCTTGATAATCGACTGCGCATGCCCCTTTGAGCGGCGAATGATCGCGTGAATGCGCGCAACCAATTCTTCGCGATGGAAGGGTTTGGTCATATAGTCGTCTGCGCCAAAGCCAAAACCCTTAAGTTTGCTTTCGGTGCCGTCATCGCCCGACAGGATCAAGATTGGAGTGTCGATCCGCGCGAGCCTCAACTGGCGCAGCACCTCGTGGCCATTCATGTCGGGCAGATTGATATCAAGCAGGATCAGATCGTAATCATAAAGCTTGGCCAGATCGATCCCTTCTTCACCGAGGTCGGTCGCATAGACGTTCAAGTTGGCATGGGTCAGCATCAATTCGATGCTTTTGGAAGTAGTAGGGTCATCTTCGACCAGCAATACACGCATGGGTTTTCTCCGCTATGTCTTCATCCAGACTACCCTAAGACAACAATGGTTAATCACACGTTACCGGATACAACTATCATGGCAACTCTACCTAAGGTTGTCTATATTTTTGTAATGCCGTGGTGCGCAAGGCCGCCTCTCCGTGGTCGCGAACCGCTTGCTCCCACTCACAAAATTCATCCTCAGAGAGGCCATATGTCGACCTTGCAGTATCCCTCGAAATCAAGCCCGCGATCACCGCGCGCACCACAGCCGCCTTGCGCGACGCAACCCAGCGGCGGGTATCAGCCGGCGGCAAATCGCCGTGAGTCATTGTTTTGCCATCAGGCAAGGTGACCGCACGTGGGCCAGCAATTTTTTTCAAATACATCTCTCACACCCCTATGTGATTGGTTGTGCGGGCACTTTGACCCGTTAGCCTTAACGCACAGTGAAACGAGCCCTTGAGAGTAGGTCGAATTTTCCTATATTCCGATGTAGCTGCATATTTGGATATCTCATGCCCCTTGATCACGCCCTGAATTCCCTTGGCTTTGCCAAACCGCCCAGTGAAACCCGCGTTGTCGTTGCGATGTCGGGCGGCGTGGACTCCTCTGTTGTTGCCGCGCAACTGGCCGAAGAAGGCTATGACGTGGTCGGTGTCACGCTTCAGCTTTATGATCACGGCGCGGCTTTGGCCAAAAAAGGCGCTTGCTGTGCAGGTCGCGATATCCACGATGCGCGCCGCGTCGCCGAAGACATGGGCTTTCCGCATTATGTGCTGGATTACGAGAGCGTCTTTAAGGACGCGGTAATTGATGAATTTGCCGATAGCTATCTGGCAGGTGCGACCCCCGTGCCCTGTATCCGCTGCAACGAGCGGGTGAAATTCAAAGACCTGTTGAACACGGCCAAAGATCTTGAGGCTGATTGCATGGCCACGGGCCACTACATTCAACGCATGGTTGGTGATCAGGGGCCAGAACTGCATTCGGCAGCGGACGCGGCCAAAGATCAAAGCTATTTCTTGTTCTCGACGACGCCAGAACAGCTGGATTATCTGCGCTTTCCGCTGGGGCATCATGCGTCAAAGGATGAAACTCGTGCCCTTGCGCGCAAATACGGGCTGGCCTTGGCCGACAAGCCCGACAGCCAAGACATCTGTTTTGTGCCCAACGGCAACTATGCCAGCGTGATCGAAAAGCTGCGCCCCGGTGCGGCGGAACCGGGTGATATTGTCGATACTGAAGGCAACGTGTTGGGCCAACACAACGGCGTGCTGCATTATACCATCGGGCAGCGGCGTGGCCTTGGTATCGGTGGGCTGGCTGATCCGCTTTATGTGGTCAAACTGGACGTGGACGCGCGCCATGTGATTGTTGGCCCAAAGGAATTGCTGGCGACCCGCACCGTGCCTGTGCGCGAGATTAACTGGCTTGGGGATGGCGGCTTTGACGATATGCGAGAACGTGCAATCCGCGTGAAAGTCCGATCGACCAAGCCCCCGACCGACGCAATCTTGCGCCCGCTCTCGCCTACCACCGCCGAAGTGGACCTGCTGGTCGCCGAAGAAGGTGTGTCACCCGGACAGGCCTGCGTGTTCTACGAAACCGGTGGCTCGCGCATCCTTGGCGGCGGATGGATCTGGCGCGGATACTGACAAATCCTTTTGCTGGATTTGTGTCCAGAGTTTCAACGAAACTCTGCCCCCCCCCCTCGACATAAGTGAAAGACCGACCCCATGAGCAACACAGCCCTTATTACTGGTGCATCTTCCGGCATTGGTGCCGAACTCGCGCGCTATCATGCGTCCAAAGGCGGTGATCTGATCCT
>JBLHNX010000252.1:0-4315 GCA_047622125.1 Paracoccaceae bacterium
GCTTTCCGCGCAATTAGGGGGGGCAATAAGGCTTTCCCCTAGGCGCAAATTCTTGTTATCCCTACACGTATCGAGTTGAAACACGTCAGACCAGCCGTAAGATGCCACAAGATGTATCAGGCGGGCCGGACACCAGAGGCAAGGACAGCTTGGAGGCTGTAGATATGATTTCAGCATTTTCACGTGTGATTGGCGTTGCGACCGCCCTCATGATTGCGGTTAGCGTTTCCGCACAAGACGAAAGCGCTAACCGCGTTGCTGCAAATACGGATTGGTCCGTCTTTGTCGAAGACAGCCCGCAAGAGTGCTGGGGCGTTTCAGCCCCCAAGGAAACTGTCAACACACGCGACGGTCAGCCCGTCGCGGTGCGGCGCGGTGATATCCTGCTGTTTGTCTTTTACCGCCCGGGTTCGGGCGTCCAAGGGCAAGTAACATTTACAGGCGGCTACCCTTTTGCGGGTGGCTCGACGGTGGAAATGGACATCAGTGGCACCAAGTTTGAGCTGTTCACCGAAGGCGAATGGGCTTGGCCCGCCACTCCCGAAGATGACGCGGCTATCGTCGCCGCAATGCGTCGCGGTGCCGGTGCCAGCCTGACAGCACGTTCGGGGCGCGGCACACAGACAGCCGATTCGTTCTCGCTCTTGGGCTTTACGGCCGCCATCGAAGAGGCCGAGCGCCGCTGCGCTAACTAGACCACGCAACATCACCAAGAATTCAACGGGGTTGGTTTTCTTTGGAAACCGGCCCCGAATCCTATATGGGACCACTTCTAACCCTAATCGCCCGAGGTTCACTATGTCGGCCACTGCACCGATCACCCAAGATGTCATGACCATCAAGCGCGTCCTTCCTGACGGGCCGACAAATATCGTCGGCCTGACCCGGGATGCCATGCGCGATGCTCTGATCGCCGCTGGCACGCCCGAAAAGCAGGCCAAGATGCGGGTGAACCAAATCTGGCAGTGGATTTACCACTGGGGCGTGCGTGATTTTGCCGAGATGACGAACCTGTCCAAGGATTTCCGCGCGAAACTGGCCGATACCTTCGTGATTGCCCTGCCCGAAGTCGTGACCCGCGAAGTCAGCAAAGACGGCACCCGCAAATATCTGGTGCGTATCGCAGGCGGTCACGAGGTCGAGGTGGTCTATATCCCCGAAACCGATCGCGGCACGCTGTGCATTTCCAGCCAAGTCGGCTGCACGCTGACATGTAGTTTTTGTCACACCGGAACCCAGAAACTGGTTCGCAATCTGACGGCGGGTGAAATCATCGGTCAGGTCATGCTGGCCCGCGATGATCTGGACGGCTGGCCCGAAAAGGGCATCAGCACCGCTGATCAGGCCCCGCGCCTGTTGTCCAACGTCGTGCTGATGGGCATGGGCGAGCCACTTTATAATTTCGAAAACGTGCGCGATGCGATGAAGATCGCGATGGACGGCGAAGGCATCGCCCTGTCGCGTCGCCGCATCACGCTGTCTACCTCTGGCGTTGTTCCCGAAATCGCGCGCACGGCGCAGGAAATCGGCTGCCAACTGGCGGTGTCGTTCCACGCTACGACCGATGAAGTGCGCGATACGCTGGTGCCAATCAACAAGCGCTGGAATATTGAAACCCTGCTGAACGCCCTGCGCGAATACCCCAAGGTGTCCAATTCAGAACGGATCACGTTTGAATATGTGATGCTGAAAGATGTGAACGACAGCGACGAAGATGCGCGCCGATTGGTGAAACTGATCGACGGAATCCCCGCCAAGATCAACTTGATCCCGTTCAACGAATGGCCCGGCGCACCCTACACACGTAGCGACAAAGCGCGGATCGACGCATTCGCCGAAATCGTCTATCGCGCCGGATACGCCAGCCCGATCCGCCGTCCGCGCGGCGAAGACATCATGGCCGCTTGCGGTCAGCTGAAATCGGCTACGGAACGTGAACGTAAATCGCGCAAACAGATCGAGGCCGAAACAGGCACGGGCCGCTAACCCCCCGCCAATTCCGCTTTTTTCTCGCGCAGCGCTTTGTCATATTCCTCCAGCTCGGCCGCGCGCCTTTTTGCGCCATCGCCATAGATTTCGGCCATATAGTCGCGAAACTCCTCTTCCCTCTTGGCCTTCTTTTCAGTCAGACCTTTGGTCAGGGGCTTGTCGCGTTCTTTCTGCTCCATCTTGCGCAGCCATTCGATATGCGCTTCGACATCTTTGCGGTGCCGCTGGAATGCATCCTGCGTAATGCCAAGGGATGCCAGATTATCCGGCAACAGCGGACGCGGCATTTCGTTGAACAGGGGCGGGCTCGGGACACCCTTTTTAGGCTTGGCACATCGGCCACGAAAATGGGCCTCGAATTCCACCGCAATGGGAAACGAAACGAATAAATACCCCTGTAGCTGCTTCCCCGGAACATTCAGAACATAGTGCTGATAAGTGATCTTGGCGGCGATGCCAAAGCTGGTCTTGGGGTGGAAACTGGCTTTGCATTTTGCGATCGGAACGACCACCTGAAAGCTGCCGAATACAGCCTGTAGCGCAGTGTTCAGACCCGCAGTATTCGCGAAACCGGCGGCTTTGGCAGCAGCATTGGCGAATTTCCGCGCCTTCTTTGGGGCATTGACCAGCGGCCTACGACGATCATCCAGTTTTCGCTTTTTGGGATAGAATGCAAACAGGTCCGTTTCGATTGTGATCCTGTTTTGTAGATCCATGCCATGGCGATTTTCGGTCTTGGTCTTGCAATCATAGGCATAGACGTCGCGGCGGCCCTTCATAAGCAGGACATAATCCGAATTTTCAAAATATGATCGGAACCGCTCCGGAAACCCCAACGTATTTCGCGGTGGATATTGCGGTGCAAACGGCACGGCTTCAAATTCGAGGGTTCCAAGTTTGATTTTCATGGCAGGTTCCTTTGATCCTGCACAGCATAGCCGAAAGTCGGGGATCCTCAAAATTCGACGCGTGTTAACCGATGATTCAGTAGAATCGCACCACGCTGGCAGCATGGATCAAACACTCACAGTTCAACTGAAAATTGCCGCCCCCATGGAAGAGGCATTGCGCCTGGCCGCTTGGGAAGATGAAACAACCCTTGGCCATGTGGTGCGTGACGCAATCGCGCGCGAAATCAGGCGACGGCGGCTAATTCAAGCTGCCGCCGCCAAAATTCCACGTGGTGGCCCCAATGAACAGGTCATGGCATCTTAGGCCAGCAACGCCCGCGCCTCGTCTGCAGATAGCGCTGCAGGGCGTTCGCAGGTCGTCGTCATATCGACAAAGCTGCGGGTTTCGGCCGCGCGCAAGATGCCCGTCATGACCTCAACGGCATGCACAGCCAGATCAATATCACAGCGGTGCTTGCGCCCCTCGGTGATGGCTTGTGCCATATCCGCAAGCCCTGCACAGCGGTAGTTGGCGCGTGGCGTTCCCTTGTCATCCTGGTTAGCGATGCCAAAAGGATGGTCGGTCGGCGCAAGTGCTGCGCGCGTGCCGTCTTTGCTCGCGACCTCTACAGCGCCACCAAAGAAGTTCGGATCGGGCACATACAAACTGCCGGTTTCACCATATAGTTCCATATTGGGATGGCTGTGTGCCCAGACGTCCCAGCTTGCACCCAATGTAATGATTGCTCCGTTATGGAACTCCAAAAGTGCGTGAATATTGGTCGGCGTTTCAACTGGCACCGTTTCACCGTTACGCGCGCCATTCGAAATTGTGCGTGTCTTAAACGTCGCAGCGGCCATCGCACTTACGGTTTTTACCGGACCAACCAGTTGGATAAGATTGGTGACGTAATAGGGCCCAATATCCAAAACGGGCCCCGCTCCGGCTTGGAAAAAGAAATCCGGGTTCGGATGCCAATGCTCCATCCCGTGGCTCATGACGTGACAGGTGCCGCCAATAATACGGCCCAGGTCGCCCGCATCGATCGCGGCGCGGGCCTGCTGATGTGCGCCACCCAGAAAAGTGTCGGGCGCCGATCCAACGCGCAACCCTTTTGCGGCGGCCAACTCACGCAGCGCCTCGCCTTCTTCAAGGGTCAGGACAAGCGGCTTTTCCGAATAAGCGTGCTTGCCCGCCTCAAGAATTTGACGCGTTACCTGATAGTGAACCGCTGGAATTGTAAGGTTCACAATCACGTCGATGTCGTCTGCTGCCAGCAACCCCGCAACCGTTTGCGCACGAACGCCAAATTCCGCAGCGCGGGCGTTTGCTGCATCCATGTTGATATCTGCCACTGCGCGCATCTCAAGCGCGCGAAACAGGGGCCCAAGCCGCAGATAGGCCGCTGAAATATTACCGCATCCGATGATGCCTA
>JBLHNX010000253.1:0-4313 GCA_047622125.1 Paracoccaceae bacterium
GCCGCGCAGATGCCCCATAAATGCTTGAGAGAATTCAACTAAACGTGTGGTGATGCCACCGCGGTTCATAATCTCGCCGGCCAGCATGAAGAACGGTAAAGCCATCAGCGGGAAACTGTCCATCCCGTTGTAAAGGTTTCGATAAAGACCTGCGACAACATTTCGTTGATCGCCCTCGAGCATGATCAATGCAAAGGGCGAGGCTAGCAATGCAAAGATTACCGGAAGCCCAATCATGATCAGGATCAGAAATAGGGGAAGGAACAATAAAAGCATCAGTCTGCCCCCACGAATTCTTCATGCGAGACGGGTGGTAGGGTGTCGCCCCTGCCCATCAACGTCACGATTTGACGCAAAAGCAGCTCCACGCTCACCACGATCATCAACATCACGCCGACGAATAGGCTGGCGTACTGCCAGTTGTTGCGAAACTTCATCCGCTCACCACCGAACCAATCCAGCGGCAAACGCAGAGACGCCGAGGCACCACGGCCAGACAAGCTGTCCACATGGTTATTCCAGCCCCGATCAAAACAGATCAACAGCACCCAAAGTGAAATTCCCATTAAAAGGAGAGTCAACAGGGCCGCCGCACGTGGTGCAATCGCGCGTTCAAGCATGTCGATGGCCACAAACCCACCCTTTCGATACGCGATAGGTGCCATCAGGCCGGTCATCCATAGCATGCCAAATCGCGCAGCTTCCTCGGTCCAATTGAGCGCGTCACCTTGCACGTATCGGAAATAAACTTGAAGCAGGATGAAGCCGACCATAACGGCCAGTGCGATAATGGCTATGGTTTGTCCGACTCGATGTATGGCGGTATTTAGCGCTGCATGGGCAGCGATACTAGCGACCGGACGGATCAACACAATGACTACAAAAACAGTCATTGCGGCATGAATCAACAAGAGCCCGTCGATCCCTAGGAGGGGATCACGTAGGTCTTCGTTGCCGCCGATGGCGAACATGACGACATATAGTGCCGCCAATCCGATAGCGGCCAATAGAACTGGCATATCGTCTCCTCCCTATGATGACCTAACGGCCATTTATTATTGCAAAGCGGGGTCTTATGCCCCGTCTTTCAAGTTAGCCTTTGAGGCTTACAAATCGTCCAGCTTGAAACAAGAGCGGCAATCCACTGCGAAACGCAGCCCGTTGCACGCGCCCGATCAGGATCACATGATCACCAGCGTCATGGCTGGCCTCAAGCGTGCATTCAAAGCGCGCAAGGCAAGCATTGATCAAGGGTGTTCCGTTTTCATGCGCCGTCCAGTCTAATCCATCAAATGCGGCCTTGTCGCGCGTGAAACCATCGCACAATTCGCGCTGATGACCATCAAGAACGTGGATGGCGAAATGCCGCGTAGCGAAAAAATAGTTAAATCTTTTACTGGACTTGGCAGGTGACCACAGCACTAGAGGCGGATCAAGAGATACACTGGAGAAACTATTGGCGGTGATCCCAATGGGACCATCGGCGCTGTCAGTTGTCACAACAGTAACACCGGTGGCAAAGGCCCCCAAAGCGTCACGATAGGCGCGTGGATCGTCATGTGGCGCGAAATCGCCCATTGTGGTGATGCTTCCTCCGTCCATCTAAGGAACCTCGTGTCCCAACGCGGCCGTGTATAGCGAAAACCAGGTTTGGCGATCCATCTTTACTTTCAAAGCGTCAGATAGCGCTTTGATACGGTTTATATTATTTGTGCCCATGACGGGCATAATACTTGCCGGATGCGCCAGTAACCATGCGACTGCAACCGCAGACGCATCGACGCCGTTGGCAGCAGCGACATCGGCCAGTTCAGCTTTGAGCTCGCCCGTGGCGTTCATCAACGCACCACCACCAAGTGGTGACCAAGCCATCATTGGCACGCCGCGTTCTTGCAAGAAGGCCACATCGCCGTTCGTGAAGCCCTGAGGTGCACTTAGGCTTAGTTCGATCTGATTAGTCACCAACTGCGATTTCATCGCTGACTGCAGCAGAGTCCAGTCGTGCAGCTTGAAATTTGATACACCGACCGCGCGGACCTTGCCGCTGGCGACGATCTCATCCAGCGCGGCGCCAGTTTCGTGGTGATCCATCAACGGATCGGGGCGGTGGATCAGAAGCACGTCGATCTTGTCCAAATTCATCAGACGCAGCGAATGGTCGACCGACGCCAAGATATGCGCGCGGCTTGTGTCGTAGTATTTTCCCGGCGCATCCGCGTATCGACCCGCAGGCGCGACAATATCGCACTTGGTCACAACTTCGATCTGATCCTTCAAGGCAGGAGCCGCTTTGATTGCTGCACCCATGACTTCTTCCGCCATGTAGCCGCCATAAATGTCGGCTTGGTCCATAGTCGTGATGCCTTGGTCAAGGCATACCTCAATCTTGGTCTGCACGTGATGGGGCGACGTGTCAGTATCGTCCCCCAGCCGCCACATTCCGTAGACGATCCGGCTGAGGCTTAGGTCTGTCTGTAGTGTCACTCGATCCATTATTTGCGGTCTCCTACGCCCAAGGGTGTCGCTGGTGTTGATGCAGGCACGCGACCATAAGCCTCGGGCAATGAACAAGTTTTCAAGTTTGGCAATACTTTCGTGCCAAAATGGATGCATTCATCAATATGCGGGTATCCCGAAAAAATGAACGCCCGAATGCCCATCTTCTGATAAGATTCGATCTTGGACATAACCTGATCGGTTGACCCAACAAGCGCCGCCCCGCAGCCTGATCGCGCGCGTCCGACGCCCGTCCACAAGTTGGGTTCCACATAGCCGTATTTGTCCGCTAATTCACGCGCTTTGGCCTGATGCGCAACGCCAAGGGAAATGCTGTCGTGGGCGCGGTCGCGGATCAGTTTGCCATATTCATCGTCCAGCTTACTGACCAGATGATCGGCGTATTCGCGTGCTTCGGCTTCAGTATCGCGCACAATCATGTGGACGCGCAGGCCATAATCCAGCGTGCGGTCATAACGTTCCGCCACGGCGTTCACATCGCGCATCCGCTGGGCAAGGTTTTCCTGCGGTTCGGGCCACATCAGGTAAACATCACAATGTTGCCCACACAATTCGAGTGCCGCAGGGGAATAGCCGCCGAAATACAGAAGTGGTCCGCCAATTTGGTAAGGCTTTGCCGGTTCGGTCGTCAGTCCTTTGAACTGATACACTTCGCCATCGTAGTTAACCTCGTCCTGTGTCCAAGCCTGCTTCAGGATCTCAACCACCTCGCGCGAACGCTGATAACGCAGGGCGCTATCGGCGACTTCGCCGGGAAAATCGGAAGAAATGACGTTGAGTGTAAGCCTCCCCTTCATCATATGATCAAGGGTGGCGATTGTACGTGCTAGCATGATTGGCTGCACCTCGCCGCAGCGCATTGCAGCCAGCATATTGATGCGTTCGGTCAGGGGGGCCATCCCCGCGACGAATGACAATGTATCTTGCCCAACCTGATAGGATGAGGGCGCGAGGATATTGCGAAAGCCTTGTTTCTCGGCCTCTAAGACGATGTCGCGGCAGTGTTCGAACGACGAACGCAACGCACCATCCGGCACGCCCAAATAGGCGTAATCATCTGAACACAATGCAGAAAACCAAGACACCTCAGCCGCATCAAGGTCAGGTGACGTGATGGGTACAACGGTCATGATTCTTTCTCCAGATGGGAAGACTTGGGCCTTGCTAGCACCTGCGGCATATTGCATCAATGGTGTATCAATTTGTCGCAGGGATCGCATAGATCGGGGAAAGTCGTAAATGAGCAATGCCGCCGCGCGCACGTCCTTGCCGCGCTACATCCAAATTTCGGAAATGCTGATCCGTGAAATCGTCGCTGGTGCGCTGGTTGACGGTGCGCGTCTTCCGCCCGAACGCGATATGGCAAATAGTCTTGATACGTCCGTTGGGACCCTGCGCAAAGCATTGGCCGATCTTGTTGCAAAGGGGCTGTTAGAACGGGTTCAAGGATCGGGAAACTATGTCCGTCACAAACAGGATGTGGCTGGCATTTACGCGTTCTTCCGACTGGAAAAGATCGCTGGCGGCGGGTTGCCAACCGCGCATGTTCTGGCAATTGATCGCGTGGCGAAACCAGCAAGCGCACCCGATTTCGGCCCCGACACCGAGGGTAACCGGATTAGGCGACAGCGCTATCTGGACGGTGAACAGATTGCAGTCGAGGAAATCTGGCTCGACGGGGCATGGGCTGACGTGCTGGACCCTGTCGGGCTGTCGGAATCGCTTTATCACTACTACCGCCGCCAATTGGGGCTAATCGTCGGGCGGATCGAAGACCGCATTGGCGTGGCTCCTGT
>JBLHNX010000254.1:0-4311 GCA_047622125.1 Paracoccaceae bacterium
CGGCACCATGCGGGCGGACACAAGATCAAACAGGAACAGACCGCTGCGCAAGGCAAGGATCACTAAATCCCCGCCTTCGCACAGAGCGAAGCTGCCGATCGTTTCTGGCATGGGCCAGACCCGGCTTTTGCCGGTTTCCGGCTGCACGCGGATCAGTGAAGGTGCTAGCATGTCTACTAGCCATATGCAGCCACTACTCGCGTCCCAGAAAGGACATTCAGCAGCATTAAGTCCTTCCAAATGCGTCGTCCAGGCCGAGACGTTACAACTGCCGTGGTTTGTTTTCCCGCCGCAGGTAAGGTCATCCATGATAAAAATCCAGTCTCGGACGAGGCATCATCGGGTTGCCTCGTCCAGCGCGAGCACTGCCGCCGCGTTGGCCATCGAAGTGGCCAGGGTATTGATCACCCCAGTCCGCAAAGCGCCAAGAATAATCGCAGTCTTGGTCGGCTCTGACGCTATGGCGATAACATTGGAAATGCCGTGCAGATCCTGCCGGCTTAGCCCAATTACCCGCCCCGCGATCATACTTTCTGTGGTTCGCCCATCTATGGTGATGAAGTCATGCCCCATCATATCACCCACCGTGCCTGCCACGCTTGCCTGAGTTATGTCCTGCAACGTTAGCAGCCCCATGCGGATTAGATTGCTGTCTTCGGACAAATCTCCCAGCCCGATCAGCGCGACATCGGCGTGCCGCGCGCAATCCAGCGCCTCCTTGACCGTCTCGTTACGCATCAAGGCTTCTTTTAACTCTCGCGTATCGACGACTGCGGGCGCGTAGAGAGTCTTGCTGAACCCTCCGTAGCGCTGTTCAAGTCGCCTCGCGATCTGGTCGGGGTTGATGTTCTTGCCCCCCCGAAATGAACCGCCTATCGACGATGCAAACACGACCTGACGTGGCTTTGGGGTTCCCGGTGCCTCGGTGATGGAAAACACGTTGCGTCCCATGCCTACAGCCACAGTCATGCCATCTATCATGATCTGATCCAGATACGCCGCAACCAAAGTGCCTGTAGCAATACGCTGCGCATCTGCCGTAGGCTGGTCCAAGGAAACCAAAAGCTTGGTCAAGCCGAACCGCTTCTGAAACTCGGTTTCGAATCTCCAAACGATGTTGGGATTGGCGCGTACGTGAATTTGCACGATCCCCGACTCGCGTGCCAGCTTGAGGATACGGCTGATCCGCGACCGCGAGGTGTTGTAGCGTCGCGCAAGCTCTTCCTGAGTGATTTCCTGCAGATAATACAGGGCTGCGATTTCTGTCGTCTGATCTATGTCTTGATCATTGATATGGATCATGCTGTCCGCCCGATGCGGTAAGCCACTCGCTGGAAGAGGCCCAGCATTCAAGTGTCTGCAGTAAATGACAGGATCTGCTGCAAATCTGGGATCGAGGGCTGAGCACCCGCCGCCATGCAAGTCAGACTTCCCGCGATGACACCCCTCTGCAGCGCGCTGGAAAAATCAGCGCCTGCGTCCAGCGCCGCCACAAAGGCACCCACGAAACTGTCCCCCGCAGCGGTCGTATCCACGGGGAGGATTACAGGCGCAGGTAGCTTGACCTCTTTGCCGGCGTGCCAGGCATGCACCCCGTGCGCGCCTAGCGTGACAATCGTGCTGCAGCCATGCTGGCTGTTCAGGGCCGCTCCAGCTTCTTGTGGTGTGCGCGCCGAGATGCCGACGGATTCGGCCACGATCATCGCCTCGTGCTCGTTCAAAATTAGAAAATCAAGACATTCGAGGGTATCAGCTGGCACCGCAGCGGCCGGGGCGGCGTTCAGTACTACGCGCGCGTCGCGCGCCCGACCATACGCGGCAGCGGCGAAATTGTCATTCGGCGTGACCTCCAGTTGCAGCACAAGCGTATCGCCAGCCCCGAAATCCACAGCCTCAAGTTGCGTCACGCGCGTGTCGAGATTAGCACCTGCCGCAGCAATCACGGTATTTTCTCCGTCTGCTGCAACGGTGACGACGCAGAGGCCAGTCGCCCGGTCGGAAAGCCCTACATGGGTCAGGTCTACCCCCGCGCTGCGCAACAGATCGGTCGCCAAGGCTGCATGTGCGTCGCGTCCCACAGAGGCGATGTGGACCACGCGTGCACCAGAGCGTGCCGCAGCCAGTGCTTGATTGCCGCCCTTGGAACCCGGAACCAACGCATAGCCCGCGCAGTGCAGACTTTCGCCCGGCTCGGGAATCCTTGAAACATTGGTGACAAGGTCCAACGCGATGGATCCGAACACGACAATCATGGACTCTGTCCTTAAGTTGTTTGGGCCTTTGGGTCAGTAGGCGGCCCGGCAGAAACCGGGCCGCCCTTGGTTGTTTCGGACCTTCGGATTACTGGCCGCGGAAGGCTAGGAGCGCGTCCACGTTGTCTGCGGTCACCGGGGTCCAAGGCACGTTATAATTTTTCGCGGTGCCATCTTCGAACGGCATCTCGGGGTATTGCTTCCACACGTCCGACTGCGGTTCATACGTCGGATCGGCAAGCTTCGCCGCGACGTCAAGCGAACCCATCGCCTGCGCGCGGGCGTCCTGCAAGATCGAGGTCATTTCCCCCGCCTTGACCGAAAGCAGCGCGTCGGTAATGCCGTCAATGCCCGCAACTGTGAAATCACCGAGGTTTAGGCCTTGGCTCTTGATCGCTTCGATCGCACCGAGCGCCATCTCGTCGTTTTGGCCGATTACACCCTGAATCCCGCCGGGGTAGCGGGTCAGCCAGTTTTCCATCAGCGATTGGGCTTCCGCCCGCGACCAGTTGGCCGTGTTGGTTTCCAAAACCTTTACCTCTGGACATTCGGCCAGCGCCTTGTCGTTGCCTTCAGAGCGCTGGATCTGGGCGGAAATACCGATTGGACCCTGAATGACCACGACGTTGCCTTCGCAGCCTATTTTGTCAAGAACGGCCTTGGCTTCCATGTAACCGGAAAGAACGTCGTCCGAGCCAACGTAGGACGACAGAAGGTCCGTGTTAGCGCGGGTGTTGGTACCCACGACTGGAATACCGGCCTCATGCGCCATCTGCACAGCGGTTGCTCCGGCATCGGCGTCGATCGGCGCGAAGATGATCGCGTCGTACTGCTGGCTGATCATTGTGGCAAACTGTTCTTGCTGCACGAGCGCGTCATAGCGGCCATCAAACACGGTGACTTCGACCATGCCGTTTTTCACAGCCGGGCTTTCTTGAACGGCGGCCGCCCAAAGCTGCATGAACTCGGCCTTGAGGCCGTACAGCGAAACGCCGACCTTGATAGGTTCTGCGCTGGCGAAACCAGCACTGGCTATCATCGCCAAGGCGCTTACGGCGCCAAACTTAAGATACTTCATTAAACGGTTCCTCCCGTTGGGTTGGTGGTGTGGTAGTCTTGCGCCAAAAATCTCAATCAGCCTCTTTTTGGCGCGAACTGTCGATCATGACGGCCAGAACGATGATCAGGCCCTTGATGATCTGCTGATAGTTGGAATCAACCCCTAGGAGGTCGAGCCCGTTATTCATGACCGCGATGATCAGCACGCCGAACAATGTGCCGGTCACCGAGCCGCTTCCGCCCGATAGGCTGGTTCCTCCGATGACAACTGCTGCGATGGCATCCAGTTCGTAGGACAGGCCTGCCTGCGTCAACCCCGAGCCGGTGCGCGCCGCCAGAAGCAATCCGGCTAAGGCGGCCATGGCACCCGAGATCATATAAACTGACATCCGGATACGCGCGACACGAATACCAGAGGTGTTTGCCGCCCGTGGGTTGCCGCCCACGGCATAGACGTGGCGGCCAAAACGGGTTTTGTTCAGCACCCACCAGGATATGGCAAAAACCACCAGCAATATCAGGATCGGAACAGGAACACCGCCCACTTGCCCCGTGCCCATCCAACGAAACTCCGGCGTCAAGCTTGGTACAGGCTTGCCGCCAGTATAAAGCATCGTCAGACCTCGCGCGGTTGACAACATGCCCAGGGTCACAACGAAAGAAGGGACCTTGAAGCGCGACACGATCACGCCCGAAACGGCCCCCGCCATCAGACCCACCATCAGGCCTACAAGAATTGCCAGCAGGGCCGGATAGGGTGAACCCGCTACGCCCGCCACCGCAGATGTGGTTGCGAAACTGGCACCGATGATACCCGATAGCGCAACGATCGACCCAACCGACAGGTCTATCCCCCGCGTCAGGATGACGAAGGTCAACCCTATTGCCAGTATTCCGTTGATCGAGGATTGCCGCAAAACGTTCAGGATATTCTGTGATGTTAGGAAGTAGGGGGACACAAAGCTCAGCAAAGCGCACAGAACGAAGAAGGCGATGATGA
>JBLHNX010000255.1:0-4307 GCA_047622125.1 Paracoccaceae bacterium
AAGGCGACGTGATCAAGCTGCCCCGTGGCGCGACGCCAATCGACTTTGCCTACGCAATTCACACGCGCATTGGCAGCGCCTGCGTCGGTGCCAAGGTGGACGGGCTGCGTGTGCCGCTTTGGACCCGTCTCAAGAATGGCCAGTCCGTCGATATCATCACCGCCGAAGGGCAAACGCCGCAGACCACATGGATTGATATCGCCGTCACAGGCCGTGCTAAAACAGCGATCCGGCGCTCGCTGCGTGAAGAAGACCGTGAGAGATTCATCAAGCTGGGCCGCGAACTGGCCCGCGTGGCGTTTGAAAATGTAGGCAAAAAAGGCACCGACAAGGCCCTGACGACCGCCGCCAAAGCACTGGCAGTAGAATCGGTCGAAGAAATGCTGGCCCTTTTGGGCAGCGCCGAAATGACGGCCCGCGAGGTCGTGGGTGCGATCTATCCCGACCTTGCCGAACTACCGCATGATGAGGTGGCACAACACCGCGCGGTTGTCGGTCTGGCACCGGATCAGTCGTTTCGCCGTGCGTCGTGCTGTCAGCCCGTCCCGGGCGAGCGGATCGTGGGGATCACATTCCGTGGGCAGGGCGTTGTGGTTCACGCGATTGATTGCGCCGTTTTGGCCCAATACGAAGACCAACCCGAACGTTGGATTGATTTGCAATGGCAAGAGGGCACACATCCGGCTCGCAACGCAGTGAGCCTTGATTTGGTGATCACGAACGACGCGGGCGTACTTGGGCGGATTTGCACCCTGATCGGAGAGCAAAATGCCAATATATCGGACTTGGTATTTGTGGATCGCAAACCGGATTATTTCCGATTGCTGCTGGACGTAGAGCTGCGGGACGCCGAACATATGCATCGGATCATGACAGCACTCGAGGCCGAAAGTAACGTGTCATCCATCGAACGGCATCGTGACCCAGCGCGGGCCATGACGCAGCAAGCGGACAGCGATCATGAAGGGCATTAGTTTTGGTATTCAAGCGCAGAGATAGGCGGCCGATCTGGCAGATCGTGTTCGAGATCATCTATCCGCGTGGCGGTTGGGCACGCGCGTTCAACTATGTCACACACCGTGTGCGCCGCTTGCCTGACACCCCCGAAAAAATCTCGCGTGGGATATGGGCCGGTGTTTTCATTTGCTTTACCCCACTTTTCTTACTGCATTTTGTGGGAGCGGCGATCATCGCTAAGATCATGCGCGGAAATCTCCTTGCTTCCCTGTTGGCGACGTTTTTTGGCAACTTTTTCACTTTCCCGATTATCGCGGCTATCAGCCTGCGGCTGGGGCACTGGATGCTGGGCGAACGCTATCGCCCGCAATCCTGGCATTACCTGTGGGATGAAATCACCGGCGCACTAAGCGAGCTATGGCGCAACTTCCTCGCCGTGTTCACGGTGGCGGATGCGCATTGGGGCAATCTCAAGTTGTTCTATGACGAGATATTCTTTCCGTATCTGGTGGGCGGCATAATCCCAGGCGTCGCGACTGCAACGCTTGCGTACTATATCAGCGTTCCGCTGATCCGCGCCTATCAGAACCGCCGCCGCAAGGTGCTGCGCAACAAGCTCGCTCAGCTAAAGAAAAACATCGAAACTGACGTCGCGGACCAGTAGGCTTGCGTCAGACAACGAAAGAGATCTCGCATGGCATTTGAAATACTGCGCCTTGGCGTAAATATCGATCACGTGGCAACTGTGCGTAATGCGCGCGGCGGTGACACGCCTGATCCTGTGCGCGCGGCCATTCTGGCCCAAGAAGCCGGCGCAGATGGCATTACCGCGCACCTACGCGAAGACCGCCGCCATATCGGGGACACGGATATTGATGCCTTGATGGACGCGCTGACTATCCCGCTGAATTTTGAAATGGCCGCAACCGGCGAGATGCAAAAGATAGCCCTGCGCCACAAGCCTCACGCCGTTTGTATCGTCCCCGAAAAGCGCGAGGAACGCACCACCGAAGGCGGTCTTGAGGTTGCGCGTGAAGAGAACCACCTTGCCCATTTTATCGCACCATTGCGTGAGGCTGGTTGCCGCGTGTCGATCTTTATTGCTGCCGACCAACGCCAGATCGAAGCCGCACACCGCATTGGCGCGCAGGTGATCGAACTGCACACCGGTGCATATTGCGATGCCCACGCGATCGGGGATTTTGCCACCCGTGACGCAGAGTTGGAAAAGATGCGCGAGATGTCGGCGCTCGCCCATTCGCTGGGTCTCGAGGTTCATGCCGGACATGGATTGACCTATGATACCGTGCAGCCCGTCGCCGCCTTCCCCGAGGTGATAGAGTTAAACATCGGTCATTTCATTATCGGCGAAGCGATCTTTCGCGGTCTCACCCCCGCGATCCATGAAATGCGCCGCCTGATGGACGCGGTGCGCGGATGACACTTGCAAGTTGGCTCCTGATGCGTCGCTTGTTCCTTGCTCTTGTTATTGCCTGCTTCCCGCTATCGGTTTGGGCCCAGGTCGTCAGCACGTGCGACTGGCGTGCATCGGCCCGTGCCGTCGTTGAGCCATGGGAAGAAAACAGCAGAACCTTCGCCAACGGAGCAATCCGCGTCGCACTGCTTGATATCATCGAACCCGCAGCTGGGGCATCGTATCTGTTGATCCTGACGCGCCCTTACGATGAAATGGGTGACCGCCAGTGCTTTGTCATCGGGTTCGGTGACGGGGTAGGTTATGCGGATATGTCTTTCAGCGAACTAGCCTCCGCCTATGACCCGGCGCGCGGGCTGATCCTGACCATTCCCGGGCAGATATATTTACCCGAGGAAAGCTTCAGGAATTCTGCCCTGCTGGAAATAACCGTCAACCAAGCCACGGGCATCGTGGCCGCAACGAGCACGTTGGGCGGCGAATGATCAACCATTGCGTCATGCTGAAACTGCGCGCTGACCATGATGCGGGTGAACTACAACAGGTCATGGCGGGGCTTGCCGCACTTGTCGGGCAGATCGACGGATTTCTGGGGTTTGAGCATGGCCCCAACATCGACCTTGAAGGCAAGTCGCAAGACTATGCCGCGGGTTTCGTTGCGCGCTTTGAAAGCCGCGCATCGCTTGAGGCTTACGCCGCCAATCCGGATCACCGTGCCCTTGGCGCGCGACTGGTTGCCCAGTGTCTGGGCGGCGGCGATGGAATCAGCGTCTTTGATATCGAAAGCGCGCTATGATCCTAGGCATTGGCACCGACCTCGCAAATATCGAACGTATCCAAGGCACGCTTGACCGTTTTGGCGACAGGTTCCGTAACCGCGTGTTCACCGACATCGAACAACGCAAAGCCGAGCGGCGCAAAGACGTAGCAGGCACATATGCCAAACGCTGGGCCGCAAAAGAGGCCTGTTCCAAGGCGCTGGGCACTGGCCTGCGTATGGGCATTTCGTGGAAAGACATGGCGGTGTCCAATTTGCCCACCGGCCAGCCCGTTATGGCTGTCAGCGGATGGGCAGCGCAACGCCTTGCCGAAATGACGCCCGCGGGCTTTGAGGCGATCATTCACGTAACTTTGACCGACGATCACCCTTGGGCACAGGCCTTTGTCGTGATCGAAGCACGCCCCATCGCTTGACAGCCAAGGGCGAGGGCCGCATGTAGCAGCCAACCAATGATAGGAAGACGCATGTCCGAGACATCCGGCCTTTGGGCCAGCATTAAGGAAACGATCAAGACGGTGGTCTATGCGCTGCTGATCGCGGGCGTGTTTCGGACGTTGTTGTTTCAACCGTTCTGGATTCCATCGGCGTCGATGAAAGACACGCTGCTGATCGGCGACTTTCTGTTCGTGAACAAGATGGCTTACGGCTATTCCTATGCGTCTTGCCCCAGCATCATTATTCCGCGTATCGGCCTTGATGTGGACGCCGAGGATTTCTGCGGCGTGTTCAAAAGCGACGATGACGATACCAGCGGCGGAACCCGCCTGTTCGGATCAATGCCAGAACGCGGTGATGTTGTCGTGTTTCGCCACCCCGTCACGGGCCGTGACTTTATCAAGCGTCTGACCGGCCTGCCCGGTGATCGCATCCAGATGCGCGACGCTGTGCTTTATATCAACGACGAAGCAGTGGTTCTGGAAGACGACGGATCATTCGTTGAAACTATGGAGCGCCAAGGCTCGCAAGGAGCGCTGCCGCGTTGCCGCAACGGTGCCGTCGGCATGGGTGCTGATTGCGAAAAGACCCGTCAGATTGAGACGTTTCCGGAAGGAAACAGCCACGGCATCCTGAACATCGGCACAACAGGGTTGGATGACACGGGCGTCTTTACTGTGCCCGAAGGCCATTTCTTTT
>JBLHNX010000256.1:0-4300 GCA_047622125.1 Paracoccaceae bacterium
GGCGATCTTTGCGCCACACATGAATTCCTACCGCCGGTTCCAGCCCAACAGCTTTGCGCCGTCCTCCCCCGATTGGGGCGTGGATCATCGCGGCGCGGGAATTCGTCTTCCCGATGTGAACGGCATGCGCGCGCGTCTGGAACACCGTATCAGTGGCGCCGATGTGAACCCCTATCTGGTGTTGGCTGCGGTGTTGGGCGGGATGCTTTACGGGCTTGAAAACGACTGCCCGCTGCCGCTGCCGCTTGATGACGAACACGCGCCGGACACCGAACCGCTTACCCATGATTGGACGACGGCCGTGGAAATTTTTGCCGAGTCCGATTTTATCGCGGATATTTTTGGCGAGGATTATCGCCACATCTATGCCGCCGTGCGCCGTGACGAGATTAGCGAATTAGCGTCCATCATCACGTCCGTCGAATATCGCTATTATCTCAGCCGCTTATAGGTCTTGATATGTCAAAGCTGACCGACCGTATTGCGCAAGGACGCGGGGATGCCCCCGCCGATATCGTGCTGCGCGGGGGCCGCGTGTTTGATGTGGTCACGGGGGCGTTTCTGAAAGGCGACGTGGCGATTTGTGGCGATACGATTGTCGGTACCTGTGCCGATTATGATGGCAAACAGATCGTCGATGTCACCGGCCTTACGCTGGTTCCGGGGTTTATCGACACGCATCTGCACATCGAAAGCAGCCTTGTCACGCCGTTTGAATTTGACCGTCTGGTCTCGCCATTGGGTGTGACCACGGCGATCTGCGACCCACACGAGATTGCTAATGTGCTGGGTGTGCCGGGGATCGAGTATTTCCTGCAAGCAGCACTTGAAACGGTGCTGAATATTCGCGTGAACCTGTCATCCTGCGTGCCCTCTACCGATATGGAAACCTCGGGCGCTCGGATCGAAGCGGACGACCTGACCCCGCTGATGGGGCATCCAGCCGTGATCGGTCTGGCCGAAGTGATGAACTACCCCGGTGTGATCCACCGTGACGCAGGGATAATGGCAAAGTTGGAGGCATTTGCAGGCCGCCACATCGACGGGCACGCGCCAATGCTGTCGGGCCGCGATCTGAACGCATATATCGCCGCGGGGATCCGCACCGAACACGAGGCGACGACCGCTGACGAGGCCCGCGAGAAGCTGCAAAAAGGCATGCGTGTGTTGATCCGCGAGGGGTCGGTCTCCAAAGATATGGAGGCCCTGCTGCCACTGCTGGACGAGCGCACATCGCCTTACATGTGTCTGTGCACCGATGACCGGAACCCACTGGATATTGGCGAACACGGCCACTTAGATTTCGTGATCCGCACTGCGATTGCACGCGGTGTGCCGCCGCTGGCCATTTACCGCGCCGCCAGCCTGTCTGGCGCCGAAGCGTTCGGCCTTAAGGATCGCGGCCAAATCGCGCCGGGCAAACGGGCGGATATCGTGGCGCTGGGATCGCTTGAAAACTGCGACGCGCAAATCGTGTTTTGCGGTGGTGTGCAGGTCGGGCAAGCGGCGTTTGATGCGCGCAAGATCGTGCCGCCCATCGGGCGTGGATCGGTCAAGGCGCGCCCCGTTACGGCAAGCGATTTTTGCACGACATCGAACAAACCCGACACGGATGTCATCGGTATCTTGCCGGGCAAGATTATCACCGAACACCTGCATTTCGATATTGCGATCGCCGACGGCGACAAACGCCCTGATCTTACGCGTGATCTGGTGAAAATCGCCGTGGTGGAACGCCACGGTATCAACGGCAATATCGCCACGGGGTTTGTGCAAGGGTTCGGATTGCAGCGCGGGGCGATTGCGTCAACCGTTTGCCACGACCACCACAACATCGCCTGCGTTGGTGTTGATTACGATGATATGGCGCTGGCCGCCAAACGCTTGGGCGAACTTGAGGGCGGATTTGTCGTTGTCGAAAACGGCCGTGTTCTGGCCGAACTCGCGCTACCCGTCGCGGGCCTGATGAGCCTTGAACCGTTCGAAGTCGTGCGCGCCGCGTTGGAGGACTTGCGTAGCGCCGCGCGCGGGCTTGGTGTGACGTTGGAAGAACCGTTCTTGCAGCTGGCCTTCCTTGCCTTGCCGGTGATTCCGATGCTGAAAATCACCGATCGCGGTCTGGTGGACGTGACGAAGTTCGAGATTATCGCCTGATCATGCGGCCTGAGCGCCCAACTGATGATGCGCATCATATTGCGACAGAAACACATCACCCGTCAGCTCATCCAGAAAATGCGAGCGTTGCAGGCGGTCCATCACGGGGCCTTTGACCTCGGACAGATGCAAACGGATATTCATATCTTTTAGGCGCGCATTGATCGCTTCAAGGCTTTCCAGCGCGGACATATCGACCTCGTTCACCGCAGAACACATGAGCACCACGTCCGTCAGGGGTTTGTCGCCAATCACGCGGTCATAGATGTAATCCTCCAGATAACGGGCATTGGCAAAATACAGGCTTTCGTCGATCCGCAGGGTCAGCAGTGTGGGAAATGTCATCACTTTGTGGCGCTTGATGTTACGGAAATGCTGGGTGCCAACCACAAGGCCAACTTCGGCAACATGGGGTTTGGATGACGTATAAAGATGCAAGAAGATCGAGATGATCACACCAGCGGACACACCAACTTCAACACCAAGCCCGAGGGTCAGCAGGATCGTTGCGAGAACTGCGAGAAAGTCAGCTTTGGAATATGTCCAGGTGCGTTTCAAGATGCCGAAATCCACCAACGACAGCACGGCAACAATGATCGTCGCGGCCAGCGTCGCCTTGGGCAGGAAAAAGATCAGCGGCGTCAGGGCAAGGGCGGCGATAGCAAGCCCGACAGCAGTATAGGCACCCGCAGCAGGGGTTTCAGCGCCCGCGTCAAAGTTCACGACCGAGCGGGAAAAGCCACCTGTGACGGGGTATCCACCCGTAAAGGCCGCACCGATGTTGGCAGCACCCAGACCGATTAATTCCTGATCGGGATCAATACGTTGGCGCTTCTTGGCGGCAAGGGTTTGCGCCACGGAAATGGATTCAACAAAGCCGATGATTGAAATCAGCAAGGCGGGAATGAACAGCGCCTTCACCAAATCAACGCTCAGGTCTGGCATGGTCAACGGCGGCAGGCTTTGTGGCACAGCACCGACGATTTTGACGCCCTGCGCATCAAGGCCAAACAGCCAGACTGCGGCGGTCGTCACAACAACGGCGGCTACAGGCCCCGCCTTGGTGCCGATGTCTGCCACGCGTTTGGACAGCCCGAACCCCAGCAACAGCGGCTTTAGCCCCTTGCGGACCCAAAACAGGAACGCGGTGGCCGTAACCCCAAGCACAAGGGTCATCAGATTGGTGTCGGGCAGGTGGTGCCATAGGCTTTCGACCAAATGGATTAGCGTGTGTCCGCCTGCATCCACCCCAAGGATATGTTTTAGCTGGCTGGCGGCGATCAGCACACCCGAGGCGGTGATGAAGCCGGCGATCACGGGATGCGACAGGAAGTTGGCAAGGAAACCCAACCGGAACACGCCCATGAGCAGCAAAATACCCCCCGAAAGGGCCGCAAGCGTGATCGCAGCGGCGATATATCCTGCGGTGCCCGCCTCGGCCACATTGCCGATTGCTGCAGCGGTCATCAAGGATACCACTGCTACCGGACCAACAGCCAATGCGCGCGAAGTGCCGAAAATCGCGTAGAGCATGATTGGCGCAATAGAGGCATAAAGGCCCATTTCCGGCGGCAACCCTGCCAGCAAAGCATAGGCCAGCGACTGTGGAATCAGCATGATCGTGACGATCAGCGCCGCAATCAGATCGTTCGACAGGGCGCCGGGATTATAGGTGCGACCCCAGTCAAGAATGGGCAGGTAACGGGCAAGGGAACGGGACATGACGGGCTTTCATTCGGCAAAGGGGGCGGGCGGGACCAAGCGGCCCCACCACGCGTTTTGAACACGTATCGACGGTTAGCTGGCTGAGATTTTTTCCGGCTTGGCCATCCATTCACGGCCCCGCAGCATTGCTTTCCAGTAGATCGGCGGCAGGATCTTTTCCTTAAGCAGCCACGCTGCGCGGGTCGGTTTAGTGCCATCAAGAACCCAATTTGGAAAGCTCGGCAGCAAGGTGCCGCCATAGCCGAATTCCGCCAGCACGATCTTGCCGCGCTCAACTGTGAGCGGGCAGGAGCCATAGCCGTTGTACTGCGTCGTGGCGGACTTGCCGTTGATATCGGCGACCACATTATTGGCCACAACCGGCGCTTGCATCCGCGCCGCGGCGGCGGTTTTGGCATTTGGCGCGTTCATCACATCGCCC
>JBLHNX010000257.1:0-4288 GCA_047622125.1 Paracoccaceae bacterium
AGCGGCGTGGTCGCGCCTGATGACAGCAACAAACCGGCAGCATAGAATAGCGCGCCGATAATGATCGCTTTGCGGTCACCGATCTTTTCCGCGACGGCGCCAAAGATCGGCTGGCCAATCCCCCAAGCCAAATTCTGAATCGCGATAGCAAGCGAGAATTCCGCCCGCATCCAGCCGAATTCCTCGGCAATCGGGATTTGGAACACACCGAAAGACGCGCGGATCGCAAAGCCCATCATGACGATAATGCAACCGGCAAAAAGGACGGGGGTGATCAGAGGGGCGTGGCTTTTCATCACGCGACATGATGCCAGAACGTCCCCTGCGTCAATTCAGGAGTTGTGAGGTGTTAGGCAACGATTGCTGATGCCTGTTCTGAACTCCAGCCATAGACGTCTTCTTGAAAAGTTAGATCGCCTTCTGTGACCTCGCGCTGGTCCAGCAATACCGCGCCCGACGCCAAATAGAACGCGCCCGCTCGGTGATTGCCGCTGACCATCAGCGCCGTGAATGCCTGCTGATCCGCTACAGCCGCCAACAACGCGCGCCCGATTCCGCGCCCTTGCTTGGTTTTCAATACGTAAAGGCTGTTAAGCTCCTCGTGGTATCCCTGCGCGGCAAGCGGCGCGTCACGTTGCTGCCCCATAACCGCAAACCCGACGTTGGGTGCATAAGCGATGCGCAGGTCGGGATTAGCAATCAACTTGGGCCAAAGCGCACGCCGGAACGTCGGGTCACGCGCGGCGATTTCACAGTCAGGCAGAAGCCCGCGATAGGTTTCATCCCAGGCCTGCACTTGAATGCGGGCCAGCGTTTCGATATCCTCAAGGTTTGGCCGACGGATCATATGCGAACGGTGCCTGTGTCGCCGCACCTTTTCAACGCCATTGTGCACCGCTATCACCACCCCATGACCGTCCAAGAAACATACCGCGACCGGATCGCCGCAGGTGAACTTCACCATGACCCCGCACAAGAGGACGTGCTGGGTGAACTGGAGCGTATCCGCGCCGTCATGTCCGAACCCGTCAAACGCGGAAGGCTGTTTCGCAAGGCGCCAGAGCTGCCAAAGGGTCTTTATATGTGGGGCGGTGTCGGGCGTGGGAAATCCATGCTGATGGACCTGCTTTTCGGGTTGGTCCAAGCCCCCAAACGACGCGCGCATTTTCACGCCTTCATGCAGTGGGTGCACGAAGAGATGAATGTTGCCCGCAAGCGCGGCGTGGATGATGCTATCGCGCCGGTTGCCGAAAAGTTGGCGGCAGAGGTCCGGTTCCTTGCGTTTGATGAAATGCAGATCAGTGACATCACGGACGCGATGATCGTTGGTCGTTTGTTCGAGGCCCTGTTTGCGGCGGGGGTTGTGATCGTCACGACGTCAAACCGCCCGCCGGATGATTTGTATAAGAATGGGCTGAACCGTCAATTGTTCCTGCCGTTCATCGGCTTGCTGAAAGACAAACTGGAGATCCATGAGTTGGTCAGCGAGACCGATTACCGCCAAGGAGTATTAGAAGGCACGCCGAGTTATTTCACCCCGAATGACGCCGCTGCGCGTGCGCAAATCAATGCGGTTTGGGCAGGTCTGACTGAGGGGCAAGCGCAACCGCTGACCTTGCGCATCAAAGGGCGCGATGTGGTAATTCCGGGGTTTCACAATGGCGTTGCAAGGGCAGGGTTTCACGATCTTTGCGGGCAGCCGCTGGGTGCAGGCGATTACCTTGCATTGGCTGCCGCTGCACGGGTGCTTGTTCTCGAAGATATTCCGCGCCTAAGCCGTGCGAACTTTAACGAAGCCAAGCGGTTCGTCACCCTGATTGATGCGCTTTACGAGGCGCATGTGCGCCTGATTTGCACCGCCGCGGCAGCGCCCGAAATGCTATATGTCGAAGGCGAAGGCGTGTTCGAATTTGAACGCACCGCCAGCCGCCTGCGCGAAATGCAGGGGGCCGATTGGGGGCGCTAACTCGGTCGCTGCGTTCCGGACCAAAAGGTGCTGACCTGTGCGAATGCGATCAGGACTGGAAAGCGTGCTGCGATAATAGAACAATTTGTTGGGCGGATAATCGGTTTTGACAAGGTTGCGGGTCGCCCTTGGGCTTTGGTCGCACCAGGTCCCGTTGCAGAACAAGAGCAGCGCCCAGCGCGATGGCTGCGATATATCGCATCAAGTGATCTTTGCCCAAACACTGCGCACCATATTTTGTCGAATCCGCTGGCAGGCGGGGTGTGCTTGACTGCTCTCGCAAGATGCCGCGTAATTTGCCAATTCAAGTCAAACCTAGATCAAAGTTAGGACTGTACCGCTTCGGCAGTTTTGCAATGATTGTGCGATAGGCCAAAAACAAGAGGACGAGCTTGCCGCTCGCCCCCTCGCCCTGCCAAAGTCGTGTTCGATCATGGTCGATAATCTAATGCCACCACACTAGGCGCTTGGATGATTCGCCGTCAACTGGGTGATTCGCGAATCACTTCGACTTCTTGCGTTGTAAACCGCGACAGAAGCGCCGCGCCACCACACTGCAGTGTGGCACCAGCCATAAAGACAGGAAATTCGGTGTAGCGACTAATGCTGGATGCGGTCACGAACTGCCCGTTCACGCATACGTCTTGGGCATTGGTTCCAGAGTTGAACCCAAAACCGGGTGTGCCGCAGTCGTCAACAAAACCGCTCGCGTTCCACGCTTGGCCGCTCGGCCCATCATGCATCCCGCCAGTTGGAAACGTCATTCCGACTGGATCAAAACGCAGGTGCCATGTGGTCGTTGGTGTCAGGTTAGACATGTCCCAGCGGCCGATCGGAAGGCTGCGATGAAGCCCCGTGATTGAAAACGCGATCACATCGTCTTGCGTCACGATCCCCGTTAACGCGGTGTCTGGCACTGTCATGGCTCCGGTCATCGTGTAGTCGTTCGCGCCGACCCAGCAGAACTCGAAGTCTGCCGCTTGCGCAGACGTGGTCAGCGCCACCGTCAGCAACGCCGCGCGGATCATCCGTTTTCGCGCAGGACATGCCCTGCAAGGTAAAGCGAGCCGCAGATAAGAATGCGCGCGTGGGGGTCATTGGCAGTGATCGCCGCCAGCGCGCTATCAAGGCTATCGGCCACCTGCGCCTGCATCCCTACGTCGCGTGCGGCCTTGGCCGTCACATCAGCGGGCAGGGTGTTCGCCTCGCCCGGTATCGAGATAGCAGTCAGGCTTTGGGCGACCTTGGCAAGGGGCGCAAGATAGCCTGCGATATCCTTGGTATTCAGCATCCCGCAAATCAAATGCGTGGGACGGTCCGGCAGGGCCGCCAGTGTTCGCGCCAGCATCACACCCGCCGCTGGATTATGCCCACCATCCAGCCACAGATCGGCAGGGCGCGCGCGCTCGACGATCCGGCCTTGCGTCAGGTGCTGCATCCGCGCGGGCCAGAACACATTGACCATCGCCGCTTCGCAGGCTGCTTCGTCACACCCCAACTGACGCAATGCTGCAATCGCCGCCCCGGCATTTGTGATTTGGTGCGGACCGGGCAGGGCTGGCAGGGGTAGGTCCAACAGGCCGGTTTCATCTTGATAGATCAGCCGTCCGCGTTCTTCATTCACATGCCAGTGTTGTCCGTAGACCAGTAGCGGCGCGCCAAGACGCGCGGCGCGCGCTTCGATCACATCCAAAGCCGCATCATGCTGCGGCCCCACGACACAAGGCACACCGCGCTTGATGATCCCTGCCTTTTCGCCCGCAATCTCGGGCAGGGTGTCACCTAGAAATTGTTGGTGATCCAGATCGACGGGCGTGATCACCGTCAGTGCGGGCGTATCAATCACATTGGTCGCATCCAAACGCCCGCCAAGGCCAACCTCAAGCAGGGTGTAATCTGCAGGCGTGCGCGCAAAGGCCAGTAGGGCCGCCGCCGTGGTAATTTCAAAATAGGTGATATTGCCGCCGTCGTTGGCGCCGTAGCATTCATCCAGAACGCGGGTCAGGTGATCCTCAGAAATCAGATCACCGGCAAGCCGGATGCGTTCATGAAACCGTGCCAGATGCGGCGAGGTATACGCGTGGACGGATTTTCCGGCCCCTTCAAGCCCCGCGCGGATCATCGCTTGGGTGCTGCCTTTGCCGTTGGTTCCCGCCAGATGGATCACGGGGGGCAGGCTGTCTTGCGGATTGCCCAGTGCCACCAGCAGACGCCACACACGATCAAGCGTCAGGTCGATCACCTTGGGATGCAGCGCCATCATCCGTTCCAGGACGACATCAGATCCGGTTGTCACTCTTTTGCGTCCTCGGCAGGTGCGGC
>JBLHNX010000258.1:0-4284 GCA_047622125.1 Paracoccaceae bacterium
CGGAGATTTCGATCTTTGATCAGTATCGCGACCGTCTAGATATCCGCACGCCGGGATGGAAGCAGTTGGTCGGCAACTTGTCGGGCGGCAATCAGCAAAAGATTGTAATCGGCAAATGGCTTTCTATGCATCCCAGTGTGCTGATCGTCGACGAACCAACCCGCGGCATTGACGTAGGTTCAAAATCCGAAATTCATAACTTGATCCGCGAGTTGGCGGCACAGGGCTATGCGGTGATCGTCATCAGTTCTGAAATGCCCGAAGTCTTGCACGTCGCCGACCGGATAATCGCGATGTATTCGGGGCGGATTATGCGCACGTTCACATCCGACGAGGTAACCGAAGACAACCTTATTCAGGCAATTTCGGGGATTACGAACGACAAGGTCGCCTGATGCGCGTCGGATTTGCCGGATTGGGACGGATGGGCGCGCATATGGCGCGCAATCTGGCAAGTGCGGGGCATGAACTGATCTTGTGGAACCGCTCACAGGGCAAAGCATCGGCGCTGGCCGAAGAGATCGGCGCGGTTGCCGTCGCAACGCCCAAAGGCCTGACCGACACAGCGCAGGTGGTGATAACCATGCTGGCGGATGATGCGTCCTCGCTCGCGGTTCACCTTGGTGATGACGGGATATTCGCAGGCCATGGGGCCAAGACATTCATCGAAATGGGCACGATGAGTCCCGACCACATTCACGCCCTTGCCGCCGCTGCACCCGAAGGCACGGCAGTGATCGACGCGCCCGTTTCGGGCGCCACGCAAGCCGCGCAGGCGGGGCAATTGATGATTATGGCTGGCTGCACAGCCAACGCGGCCGCCCCTCTTGCACCGCTATTTGATGCGATGGGCAATCGCACCATCTGCCTTGGGTCCACAGGTGCCGGATCAGTGATGAAACTGGCCGTAAATTCACTGATCCACGGGATCAATCAAACCTTGGCCGAAGCCATGACATTGGCCCAAGCAGCGGGCATCGCGCCCGGCGCTGCCTTTGACGTGATCGAGGCAAGTGCCGCCTGCGCGCCGATGCTAAAATACCGCCGTCCGCTATATCTGGACGAGGGCGCGAATGACGTGACATTCACCGTCGCCTTGGCGCGCAAAGACATGGAAGTGACCGCCCAATTGGCCCGCGCCCTTGGCGTAGATATGCCCCAAGGGCATGAAACATTAAGACAATTGCAACTGGCCGAAAGCGCGGGTTTCGCTGCCCGTGATATGGCCGCGATGTTGAACTACATGCGAAAGGACCGCTCATGAAAGCCGCACTTTTTGTCGGTGGCTGGGAAGGCCACACCCCGACCCAGTTCAGCGATTGGTACGCGGATTTACTGCGGGAAAACGGGTTCGATGTTGATGTCTATGACACGCTTGCGCCACTAGAATACCCTGACGCGCTGGCCGATGTGGACCTTATTACCCCAATCTGGTCGTCGGCCCGTTCGGGCCACCAAGATGAGTTCGGCAATATGACCAAGCCGCAAGAGGATGGTCTGCTGAAACTGATCGCCGATGGCTGCGGGATCGCAGGCTGGCACGGGCATATGGGTGATGCGTTTCGCGACCGCCCGACCTATCACTTCCTGATCGGTGGTCAGTTCGTCGCCCACCCGCCCGGCTGGCCCGACAACCTGCAACCACGCGAAGACTACATTGATTACGATGTAACGATCTGCAAACCAGACGATCCGATTGTGCGCGGCATCCACAGTTTCCGACTGACGACCGAGCAATATTATATGCTGGTCGACCCCTCGAACGAGGTGCTGGCGACGACCACGTTTTCGGGCGACCACCTGTGGTGGATCGAAGGCACGGTCATTCCCGTCGTGTGGAAACGGCGTTGGGACAAGGGCCGCGTCTTCTATTGCTCGATCGGGCACGAGTTGGACGACCTGAAGGTTCCGCAAGTTACAGAAATCATCCGGCGCGGTGCGATCTGGGCCGCGCGGGGAGAAACAGATTTCAGTTGAGCCGCTCTGGCGTTTGCTTTGGCAGCCGCGCATTCAATTGTCGGTTGCGCTAGGTGTTACGTTCAAACCTGCCTGGTGATTTTCGGATGCCCGCGAATGCAACGATGCGAATGCTGTTCGCACTGCAAATGCTGTCATCCCGCCGTGCGAGAACCCCAAGCCGTGGAAGCCCGGGAGCCTAGGCGCGAACCGAAGCGGTTCGATCCTCAAAGTATCCGGGCCGCGCATTGTGGCGGCGGGTGACCCTATACCAACAGACGTCCGCGACGCGAACTTTCCCGACTTTCGCTGCAACTGCGCCAACCGCCAGTTTGACGGTTGCGACGTTGAACCGCGCAAGACAACATCACTATCGATTTTGCTGAAGCTAACGGGCTGCAAGTTGGTGGCTTCTAGCTTGAGTATTGGAAAGCAGAGCTTAGAACTCATTCGCTTCCGCCTACCTTCAGACAGTGTGACGTCAGGTCACTGTCCGACAACCCTTCAACCTAGGGCATTTTCAGATCGCAAGAATTGCATGGGTCTTTGCATTGCCACACGGTGGCACAAACACATGCATCCCAAAGGATACCTATCATGCGCGCGATCACCTATTCCAATCTTGGCGAAGCCAAAGACGTTTTGAACCTCCAAAATCTGAATGACATTGCCCCTCAGGCGGGCGAGGTGCGCGTGGCGCTGACCTTTTCCGGTGTGAACCCGTCAGATGTGAAATCGCGCAGAGGCCGTCCGGGAATGGAGAAGCCCGCCTTCGATACCGTCATCCCGCATAGTGACGGTGCAGGCGTGATCGAGGCTGTAGGCGATGGCGTAGACAAGGCGCGCATCGGTCAACGGGTCTGGATCTGGAACGGTCAATGGCAGCGCGCCCATGGCACCGCAGCCAGCCACATCGCCCTTCCAGCCGATATGGCCGTGCCATTGCCAGACACAGTTAGCCTCGAGACTGGCGCGATCCTTGGGATTCCCGGCCTGACTGCCGCGATTGCGGTCTTTGGCGGCGGTGACATCACGGGGCAGACCGTGCTGATCCAGGGCGGTGCGGGCAGCGTCGGCCATCTGGCTGTGCAACTGGCAAAATGGGGCGGCGCAAAGGTGATCACCACATGCAGTCCGCGCGATATGGAACGGGCAAAGGCAGCCGGTGCTGACAGCGTGCTAGACTATAGCGCAGCGGATCTGGCTGCCCAAATCCTTGACGCGAACGGTGGTGCGTTGATCCCCACAATTGTCGAGGTTGAATTTGGCATCAACGTGGACTTGGATACCGAAGTGATTGCACCCAATGGCCGTCTGGCCGCCTACGGTTCCGCCAAGAGCCTTGAGCCGACGTTGCCGTTCATTCCTTTGCTGTTCAAAGCCGTGACCATCGACATCATCCTAATATATCTGCTGCCAAAGCCTGAGCGCGACGCGATGATTGCCAAGCTGCACAGTGCCTTGAAAGCGGATGCGCTGTCCTGTCCGGTAGAGCGCATCTATCCGTTGGAGGATTGTGTCGCGGCTCATGAAGCCGTCGAAGCCGGTGGGCGTGTCGGCGCAATCTTGGTCAAATGCGACGGCTGAACGCAGCACGGCCCATGATCGCTCCGGGCCTGAGTCTCGCGGTGCCTCGGGCCGTCCCTCAAACACTCGATACATTCGGCGGAAATTGGACTTCTTAGATGGTCGCAGCATCGGTCAAAGAAGGCTCTTCGGTAGCTTTCGCTGTGTGTTGCACGAATGGCTGGTTCCGGGGTTTGCCGACTTTCGCTGCAATCTGCCTGAACTGGCTAGGCGCGGGACCTAACAGACGTCCGCTGCACCAGCGCCAATGGCCGCTTTGCCTAAGGTTCGCTTTGGCGCAGGTCGAATCTTTTTCCGACAAATTGAGCAAGCGTAACCTTTTAATCTTGAGGCCGTTTCTCCTTGAGATGCTTAAGAACCGCCTGAACCTTAGTGGATCGATGCAAGTCAACATGTGTGACGATCCACAGCGGAACCACCCAGTCCGGTTGTGGCGCAAAAATCTCGACAAGGTCCGTACGCTGTCCTGCGTAAAACTTTGGGTAAAAACCCATTCCCATCCCCGCAATGATGGATTGCTCTGCTGTGCCTTGGTTCTCAGTGACAAACGCCTTGCATGTCTGAGGGACGTTGCCGTTGAACCAAGCGGTGGCCGGGAAGCTGGTGTTTGCCGTCTCCCAACACACAAATTTATGTCCTGAATAGTCATCGGAAGAACGCGGCTTGCCATGCTGTGCGACGTAACTTTCATGGGCGTACAGGCCCAGCTTCAGATCGAAGTAGGGTTGCACAATGTTGTCA
>JBLHNX010000259.1:0-4264 GCA_047622125.1 Paracoccaceae bacterium
TGGGCGGCAAGCTGTCGTTGCCCGGTCACAACATGAAGTTGGGGCGCGGCGGCATACGCGAGATCGAATTTTTCACCCAGACCCGCCAGTTGATTGCAGGCGGGCGTGATCCGTCGTTGCGCGCGCGTGGCACCTGCGACGGGCTTGACGCGTTGGTTGCGGCGAATTGGGTGCCCGATGATGCAGCACAGACCCTCAAGACCCATTACCGCAGCCATCGCGAGGTGGAACACCGGTTGCAGATGATCAACGACGCCCAGACTCACGACCTGCCGCCAAGCGGCGAAGGGTTTGATCGTCTGGCGGCCTTTATGGGCGTGGCGCGCGCGGATCTGGAGCGTGATCTGCGTGATCGCCTCGAAGAGGTGCACAGCCTGACCGAAGGTTTTTTCGCCCCCGATGCCGTTGCGGCCACGCCGGTTGATGATTTCGGCAAGGATATCACCGCGCGCTGGCTGACCTATCCGGCGCTGCGGTCTGATCGCGCGGCGCAGATTTTTCACCGCTTGCGCCCTGAAATCCTGTCCCGACTGCAAGATGCGGCCAAGCCGGACGAGGCGCTGCTGCAATTTGACGGCTTCCTTGCGGGGCTGCCTGCGGGTGTGCAGTTGTTTTCCCTATTCGAGTCAAACCCGCAACTGACCAAACTCATCGTCGATATTGCCGCGACGGCGCCTGCGCTGGCGCAATACCTGTCGCGCAATTCGGGCGTTTTCGACGCGGTGATTGGCGGCGATTTCTTTGCGCCTTGGCCTGATCCCGACGACCTTGAGGCGAATCTGAGCGAAGCCTTGGACGGTGTTGCCGATTATGAAGGCCGCCTTGATATGGCGCGGCGCTGGAACAAGGAATGGAATTTCCGCGTCGGCGTGCATCATTTGCAGGGCCTGATCGACGGGGTGACGGCGGGGGAACAATACGCCCAACTTGCGCAGGCGGTTGTGGTGGTGTTGTGGCCGCATGTGACGGATCAGTTTGCCCTTAAACACGGGCTGGCACCTGGGCGCGGCGCGGCGGTTCTTGCCATGGGGTCACTGGGGGCGGGGCGGTTGAATGCGATGTCCGACCTTGATCTGATCGTGATTTACGACCCGCAAGGGGTGGAGGACTCAGCTGGCCCGAAACCGCTGCCGACGCGGACATATTTTGCCCGCCTGACGCAGGCGCTTGTCACGGCATTAAGTGCGCAAATGCCCGAGGGGCGACTCTACGAGGTCGATATGCGGTTGCGCCCGTCCGGGCGCGCCGGGCCGGTCGCCACGGCGCTGACCGCCTTCGAGTCTTATCAACGCACCGAGGCCTGGACCTGGGAACACCTTGCCCTGACGCGCGCGCGCGGCATCGCGGGTGATGAGGGTCTGCGCGCGGATATCGAACGCACCCGCTGTGCGGTTTTGGCCGATAAGGCATCGGGTGAAAATGTGCTGCAAGACGTGTCCGAAATGCGAGACCGGATCGCCGCTGCCAAACCACCCCAAGGGCGGTGGGATGCCAAGATCGGTGCGGGCCGCTTGCAAGATATTGAACTGCTCGCACAGACCGCTTGTCTGCGGGCTGGCGGGTCGACCACGACATTTGACGGGCATATTTGCTCCGGTGTCGTCTCTGGCTGGTTAAGCGACGCGGATGGTGCTGCATTGACAACGGCTTACGGGCTTTTCTGGCGCTTGCAGGTGGCGGCGCGACTGCTGACAGGTGGCGCGCTCAATCCCGCAGAGCTGGGCGAGGGCGGGGTGCGTTTTATCTTGCGCGAGACTGATATGGAAACCACGGATGCATTGGCCGCAGCGATGGCCGAGGCAGCTTACACGGCAGGCACGATCATCGCGCGGCTGTTGGGACAAAAGGGTGATGATGATGGCGCGTGACCCATTGGACGCTAAGGGATTGATCCGCGAGGCATACCGCATCGAAGGCATTTCTGCGCCCGAGTGCCGCTCGATCTTTTTGGATTGGGCGCTAAGCTACGGCGACGATCCCAAGGACGGGATCGTCGCACTATTGGCCCGATATGCGGATGAACCGGCAGATCACCCGATGACGCAAACCCTGAAAGCGGGGCTTGAGGCCAGTGATCAGCCCAAACGTCGCGGCGGGCGTCGCGCAAGAGTGCCCGATTAACGCGGCAATGCTGCCGCTTGGGCAGCCAACGCGGTGATGCCTGCCCAATCGCGCGCGGCGACCAGATCAGCAGGTGCGACCCATGATCCACCGACGCAAAGCGTGTTGGCCAGCGACAGGTAGGCATTAGCGTTCTTTAGGCTGACGCCGCCCGTGGGGCAGAATTTGACCTGCGGGATTGGCGCGCCGATTGCCTTGAGGGCAGGGGCGCCGCCATTTGCTTCAGCGGGAAAGAATTTTTGCACCGAATAACCGCGCTCGAGCAGGCGCATGGCTTCGGTCGCGGTGGCCGCACCGGGCAAAAGTGGCAGATCATTCGCTTCGCAGGCATCAAGCAGGCGGTCTGTGGCACCGGGTGCCACGCCGAATGTGGCGCCTGCGGCTTTGGCGGCTTCGACATCGGCAGCGGTCAGCAATGTGCCCGCTCCTACTACGCCGCCGGCAACCTTTGCCATTTCGCGGATCACGTCCAATGCGGCGGGCGTGCGCAGTGTGACCTCAAGGGCGGGCAATCCGCCTGCGATCAAAGCGCGCGCCAGATCAGCGGCGATATCGGCATCATCAACCACCAGCACAGGGATCACCGGCGCGAGATTGCAGGTTTGCAGGGTCAGTTCAGAAGCGTGTTGCGGGGTCATCGGTTTTGTCCTGATGTTGCGCGTTTGGCGGGTCTTGGCCTCCGGCGGAAGTTATTTTGGAAGAAAAAGCTAGATTACACAGCCTGCACCATCGGCCGAGAGGCCAACGTTTTTGCGAAACATTTCAAACAATTCGCGGCCCACACCGTTACCGTTGCCTGTCAGGTCGGCAGCAGCGGGCGTGCGGTTAGTAAGGTCTGCAAGCGTTTCGAGCGTGCCTTTGGTCGCATCAAGGCGGATCAGATCGCCATCACGTAGCAACGACAGCGGGCCACCGTCGGCGGCTTCGGGGCAGACGTGGATCGCTGCGGGCACCTTACCGGACGCACCAGACATGCGCCCGTCAGTCACCAACGCCACCTTGAGCCCGCGATCTTGCATCACGGCCAGCATAGGTGTCAGGCTGTGCAGTTCGGGCATTCCGTTGGATTTCGGCCCCTGAAAGCGCACGACAATGATCGTATCTTGGGTAAATTCACCGGCTCTGAACGCCACTTTAACGGCTTCTTGGGTGTGGAAAATGCGCGCTTTTGCCTCAACGATGTGGCGTTCGGGTGCAACGGCACTGACTTTGATCACGCCACGACCAAGGTTACCCGAGAGCTGCACAAGACCACCCTGAGGCTGGAACGGATCGCTGACGGGGCGCAGAATTTTGTCGTTAAGTGTGTCGCTTGTGCCGGCACGATAGCTGACTTTGCCGTCTTTCAGCACAGGTTCTTGGGTGTAAAGCGACAACCCGTCACCTGCCACGGTGCGCACATCATCGTGCAGCAGGCCCGCGTTTAGCAGCTCACCTATCATATAGCCCAGCCCACCAGCCGCGTGGAAATGGTTCACGTCGGCCAACCCGTTTGGATAGACTTTGGCCATCAGCGGCGTCACCGCCGATAGATCGGCAAAGTCTTGAAGATCAAGGATCACGCCAGCCGCTTTGGCCATCGCGGGCAGGTGCAGCACCAGATTGGTCGACCCACCCGTGGCCATCAGCCCGACAATGCCGTTTACAAATGCTTTTTCGCCAAGGATTTCGCTGACAGGGGTATAATTGTCACCCAATGCGGTGATTTCCAGCGCGCGGGCGGTGGCGGCACGGGTCAAAGCCTCGCGCATATCGGAGCCCGGATTGACGAAAGACGCGCCGGGCAGGTGCAGTCCCATGAACTCCATTAGCATCTGGTTGGAATTGGCAGTGCCGTAAAATGTGCAGGTGCCCGGCCCGTGATAGCTGGCCATTTCGGCTTTCATCAGGTCTTCGCGGCCCACTTCGCCTGTGGCGAATTGTTGACGCACTTTGGCTTTTTCATCGTTGGGCAAGCCGCTGACCATCGGTCCGGCGGGCATGAACACCGACGGGATATAGCCGAACGTCGCGGCAGCAATCACCAACCCGGGCACGATCTTGTCGCAGACCCCAAGGTAGGCGGCGGCGTCAAACACGTTGTGGGACAAGCCAACGGCCGCAGCCAGTGCAATCACGTCACGTGAAAACAGCGACAGCTCCA
>JBLHNX010000260.1:0-4252 GCA_047622125.1 Paracoccaceae bacterium
TGATAGCCGATGGCCCCGCCACCTGCGATCAGCAAGAGCGAGAGCAGCCAAAAGCCCGACCCCGGCCCGACCAGCGTCGCAGCCACGGCCAGTGCCATACCGACAATGCCATACCAGACCGCGCGTTTCGCGCTTTCCTGCCCCGAAAGGCCACCAAGCGAGAGGATGAAAAGAACCGCTGCGACTACATAAGCCGCTGTTGTGAAACCGAATTCCATGATCCGTCCCCCTTAGGATTTCTGGAACATGGCGAGCATACGCCGTGTTACCAAGAAGCCGCCGAAAATGTTGATGCCCGTCATGAACACCGCAAGTGATGCCAGCACGATCACAAGGAACGACCCCGATCCGATCTGCATCAACGCGCCCAAGATTATGATGGAACTAATCGCGTTGGTGACCGCCATCAGCGGGGTGTGCAAGCTATGCGCGACGCCCCAAATGACCTGGAAGCCGACGAATACGGCCAACACAAAGACGATAAAGTGCTGCATAAAGCTGGCCGGAGCCACAAGACCGACGCCCAGCAACAGCACAGCGCCAACAGCTAGCAGTGTGACCTGATTACGTGTCTGCGCTTTGAACGCCGCCACTTCGTTGGCGCGCTTTTCTTCAGCGGTAAGTACTTTAACTTCGGCTTTGGGTTTGGCCGCGATGGCCCGCACCTTGGGCGGTGGCGGCGGGAATGTGATCTCGTGTTTGAACGCCACGGTCGCGCCACGGATCACGTCGTCTTCCATGTTGTGATTGATCTGCCCGTCCTTTTCAGGGGTCAGGTCGGTCATCATGTGGCGGATGTTGGTGGCGTATAGGGTCGAGGCCTGTGCGGCCATGCGTGACGGGAAATCAGTGTAACCGATGATCGTCACGCCATTATCTGTGACGATCTTTTCGTCCATCACCGTCAGCTTGCAGTTGCCACCCTTTTCAGCAGCCAGATCGATGATCACCGATCCCGGCTTCATCGCAGCGACCATGTCTGCGGTCCAAAGCTCGGGCGCTTCACGGTTCGGGATCAGCGCCGTGGTGATGACGATGTCCACTTGCGGGGCCAACTCGCGGAATTTGGCCAGCTGGGCTTCGCGAAATTCGGGGGATGACACGGCGGCGTAGCCACCTGTTGCTGCGCCGTCTGCCTGATCTTCCTCGAAATCGAGATAGACAAATTCAGCGCCCATGCTCTCGACCTGCTCGGCCACTTCAGGGCGCACGTCGAACGCATACGTGATAGCACCAAGGCTGGTCGCGGTGCCAATCGCGGCCAATCCGGCCACGCCAGCGCCAACCACCAGAACCTTGGCGGGGGGGACTTTGCCAGCGGCAGTGATCTGGCCAGTAAAGAAGCGGCCAAAGTTGTTGCCGGCCTCGATCACGGCGCGATAGCCTGCGATATTGGCCATGGATGACAGCGCGTCCATCTTTTGCGCGCGGCTGATGCGCGGCACCATTTCCATGGCGATGACATTGGCGCCCGAGGATTTAGCACTGTCCATGCCCGCGTCATTGGCGGCAGGGTTGAAGAAGGAAATCAGCGTCTGACCATCCCGCATACGCTTCATTTCGGTCGCATCGGGCTGGCGCACCTTGACGACAATATCAGCGGCCTTCCACAAGGCGGCGGCAGTTTTGACAACCGAAACGCCCGCGTCCTTATAGGTCTTGTCCGAGAAACCAGCAGCGGCACCCGCCCCTGTTTCAATCACGCAAGTGTAGCCGAGCTTTTGCAGATCAAGGGCTGACGCCGGTGTCATTGCGACACGGTTCTCGCCCTCAAATGTTTCCTTTGGTGCACCGATTTTCACGCGCTATCCCCCTTGGTAAAAGCAGTTTAGTTTGGTTAGCGGCTGGATTGACGATTCACAAGGCTTTGGCGGCGTCAGGCGCACCCTAAGCGCTAACGGTCGGTCATTTCGACATAAACGACACCACTTTACATAACTAATCAGTTATATTAGGCATGCGTTATGGAGAATCAAACCACCGCCATGCTTGATCGCAGCTTTGCAGCACTTGCCGATCCGACCCGCCGCGCAATCTTGTTGCAACTGACGCAGGGCGAGGCGGGCGTGATGGAACTTGCCGCGCCTTTTGAAATGTCGCAGCCCGCTGTGACGCGCCATATCAAGGTGCTGACGGATGCAGGCCTGATCAAGCGGCGCAGTCAGGGCACGAAACGGCTGTGCAGCCTGTCATCTGAAGGGTTCGAGAACATCACCCCATGGCTGTCGATGATCGCCGATGCTTACGGCGCGAAATACAACCAGCTTGACGCCCTCTTGGCGCGAATGGCCGACGGCCCCACTTAAGTTTCAAAATGGAAGGACGGAACGATGCCCCCACTGACGCTAACCACCCACGGCGATGCGAATGTCACGGTGACCCGCCGATTTGCAGCCCCGCCCGAACATGTTTATCGCGCCCATCTAGAACCTGACCTGATCCGCCAATGGATGATCGCGATGCCCGGTTGGAGCATGCCAATCTGTGAAACGGACTCGCAGGTTGGTGGTGAATTCCATTTCGCATGGGACGACGGCGAAGGTGGCGGATTTGCGATCACCGGACAATACATCCTCCTTGATCCAAACCAGCGGATTGAACATGTGGAACGCATGCACATCCCAGATCCGACGCCAGACAACCACGTCGTGACGACCTTTGAGGTAGATGGGACCGGCACCTTGCTGACCTTAGAGATGACGTTGCCAGATGCGGCTGCGCGCCAAGAGATGCTGGATATGGGTGCCGCAGATGGGATGGAGGTGTCCTATGCGATGCTGGACGCGATCGCCTTCTAGAGCCAGCGGCGGGTTTTTTCCGTGTAGCGGTGGAAATCCTGCCGGAACTTGGTGCGCAGACGACCTTCCTCGGGGATGATAAAGCGGCGCTCGATGATCCAGACGAAAATAGGCACAAGCGGCAGTGACAGCGGCACGTCCCAGCGCAGGATCAGCCCCAATAAGAGCAGCGCGTCGCCCAGATAGATCGGATTGCGCGAGCGCTTGAATATCCCCGACGTCACTAGCGCATCCGCGTCGCGATGCGGGATGATCGTCGTGCGGCGCTTGCGCATTTCGGTGACCGCCAGCAGCATCAGGATCAACCCGCCGCCAATGAATATCCCGCCCGCGAAATCCGACCACATGCCACCAAACGACAGCCCCAGCGGCGCGGCCTGCCCGATAGACCAGACCGCAATTGTGGCGGCCAGCAGCCAAACGGGGGGCATATCAATCCATTTCATCGCTGTCGTCCTTTTTTGGTGGGGCGTGCGCTAGGCGCTACTCCCATTCCATCTCTTCGTAAACACGGCCCGCGTTTTTGGTTGCCAATTCTTCGAAGGTATCAAGCATCTCCCAGTTGGACTGGTCCACATAATAGGCATCGGTCAGATCGCCGCCAGCGTCGATGTGTTCGCCGATTTTCGTGCGCAAATCTACGAGATAGTCATGGGTATAGCGACGTACCTGCGCCAGATTTGTCGGATGCCCATGTCCGGGAATGACATATGTCGGGGCCAGTGGTTCAAGCGCGTTTTCCCATGTGTCGATCCAGCAGCTTGTGCAGGTATCGGCAAAGATCGGCGGCATCCGTTCGTGAAACGCGATGTCACCGGCGATCATGATGCCCCACTGCGGGATCCAGACTTGCGTGTCGCCGGGCCCATGTGCGGGGCCAAGGTGCAGGATTTCAAACGCCACATCGCCGATGGTCACATCATAGCGGTCTTCAAATGTCAGGTTCTGGATCACGATCCGCGTGCCCTCGGCCCGGTCACGGTTATAGGCCTGCATGCCTTGCAGGATGAAATCACCGTTTTCTTCGACTTCATGCACCGCGTCCACATGGGCCAGAATATCAACGCCCTGATCAACCCAATAAGAGTTGCCAAGCACCGCATGCCCCTGCCCGTTTTCGTTGATCACAAGAACCACGGGCTGATCCGTCACGCGCTTGATTTCATCATGCAATGCAGCCGCCAGCCGCGCCGATGCGCCGCCGTTCACCACAACAACACCGTCGCCCGTCACGACAAACGACAGGTTGTTATTGTGGCCCGCGTTTTCGTAAGTGGGCGGGGCTGTGGCACCGATGGCCGAAAACACATGCGGGATCACCTCGACCGGACTGTCGTAAAGCTCCGATTGCGGGTATTTGTCGGCGATCTCTTCATTTGCAAAGGCGGGTGCTGCAAGCAGCATCAGTGCAACGGTTACGTTTATGGTATTCATGACGGTTCCTCCGGTTCGTT
>JBLHNX010000261.1:0-4219 GCA_047622125.1 Paracoccaceae bacterium
TGCGCCCCCCGCAACAAGCGCCAGCACGACCAGCATCGACGTGATCTGGCGGACGGGTTGTGAAAACTGCGGCTCGGCCTCTGGGTCCCTTATGTCCATTTGGGCAATAGGTCCTCTCATCTGATTATTGGGTAAACATACGGGCAGATGGGCCAAAACCCAAATGAAATATAAGTAATTAGCGAGCCGTCAAACTACGCACCCGTTCAACAAGCCACGCCATTTCATCATCCTTGATTCCCATTTTCACAAGGTGGTCCGCTGTATTGAAAAGGTACTCCGTATTGGGGCCGCGCCCGCCCACCGCGCGGGCAATCATCTGTGCCTGTCTTTCTAACGGAAACTGGCAATACTGCACGTGATCGCGGTTAATGACATAGGCAAGTGCTTTGATAACCTCACCACTTTCAAGGGTCAGCGGCACATGCGCCTCAAGATAGGCAGACGAGATCAATTCGCGTTCGCGCAGGTAGGAATGCACTGCGTTTTCTTCGCCATCCGCCACACGAAAGGCGACGCCAGTGCATCGACCCTGTTCGGCCTCGTCCAACGCCAGCACCAAGCCGGGGTCATCATCCGTCCCGCGATGATGGATCGATAACATACAAAAGCTGCGGTGATAGCCATCCAGCCGCGCCGTGACGGTTTGCGCAGGCGTAAAGCCGGGGTTCCACAAAAGTGATCCGTATCCGAAAACCCAAAGCGGCATTGTGCTGGTCCTTGCAAAGTTGCCCCTGTAAACACCAGCTTGGACTTGGGCGAAAGGGCCACATGATGACGCGTTTGATCTGGATCGCCGGTATTTTGTCAGTCCTCTATGGTGGATACTGGTTTGTAGGGCGCAGCGGCGTGCAAGGTGGCGCGACGCAGGTCTTGACCCAATTGGCCGACGACGGCTGGGTGGTCAGTTATGACGACCTTTCGACCTCTGGGTTTCCATCACGCTTTGATACGACACTTAGCAATTTCGCGCTATCAGATCCGATCAATGGCACGGGCTGGGCGGGGCCATGGTTGCAAGTTTTCGCACTGTCCTATCGCCCGACCGAAGTGATCGCGCTGCTTCCCCCGCAGCAGTCGATCACAGTGGGCGGCGAGAGCTTTCGCCTTGAGACAAACGACATGCGGGCCAGCGCCGCCGTGCGGGCCACGCCAAGCCTGCCGTTTGATCGCGCAACGATCGACATCGAGGCGCCGCGCCTGACTGGTCCCGATGATGCATGGCAAATCACCGCGGGCCGTGTCCTGATCGCAACCCGCGACACCCGCGCGCATACCAATACCTATGATTTTTTCGCGCAGGCCGAAGCCCTTGTTCTGCCCGCACAGACCCGCCGTTTTCTTGATCCAGACGACACACTGCCACCCTTGATCCGGCTCGCCAAAATCGATGGGAATGTCGTGCTTTCCCATGCAATTGATCGTTTCGCCGCCGATCAGGTTGTTGAACTAACAGGCGTGTCGCTGCGCGAACTTGCCCTTGGCTGGGGCGATTTGGAGTTTAACGCCTCGGGCGACATCACCGTGGATGCAAACGGCTTTGCCCGCGGTGACGTCCAGCTTTCCCTGCGCAATTGGGACGATATCCTTGCAATGCTTGTGCGGGCCGGCGTGGTGGACGAAGGCATGGTTTTCACCGTTGCAGCCGTGGCTGAAAACATGGACGCAACGCCAGACAACGCAGACCTACTGACGCTTGACGTCACGCTGCAAAACGGGCGAATGATCGTCGGTGGTTTCCCCATCGGTGAGGCCCCGCGCCTGCGCTAGCGGCAGTAGCTGTCCCAACGATAGCGCGCCGTGTTAAAGTGGCGATGGTCACGATGCGCGGCATTTGCAGTGGGCCCAAGAGCTGTTCCGAATGTGCCACAGGCCGCGCTATGCATCTCGCACAACGCGCGCCCTGCCCCCTGATCCCAAGCGAAGCAGCACGCTAATCTCCGACCCTTCGCGCAATTGAATTCCTGCGATATCTACTGCGCGTCCATACGTATGTTCCGACAGGCGCGCGCCACTGCAACGATTTCCAGCAGGCGCGTCGGCAATCGCAAATGTGGCGCAGATCGCTCACGCGAAAATCAGCGCCGATCGGATCATTATTTTGTGGGCGAGCGGCCAAAGTTCGGCGCATCGGTATCCTGACCGGCTTCGATAATGCCGCGGCGGATCGCACGCGTGTGCGTGAAATAGTCGTGTAGCATTTCGCCGTCACCTTGGCGGATCGCACGCTGAAGCGCGAACAATTCCTCGGTGAACCGTCCAAGTATTTCCAGCGTCGCCTCTTTGTTGTTCAGGAACACATCGCGCCACATTGTTGGATCACTCGCAGCGATCCGTGTGAAATCACGGAAACCAGCGGCAGAATACTTGATAACTTCACTATCGGTTACGCGGCTTAGGTCATCGGCGACACCAACCATCGTATAGGCAATGAGGTGCGGCGTGTGGCTGGTGACCGCAAGAACAAGGTCATGATGCTCTGGCTCCATCGTGTCGACAAAGCTGCCCATGCCTTCCCAAAGGGCGCGAAGACGTGCAACCGCGTCAGCATCCCCGTCGCCGGTAGGCACAATGATACACCAGCGATTGTCGAACAGTTCGGCAAAGCCAGATCGCGGCCCTGATTGCTCGGTGCCAGCCAGCGGGTGGGCCGGAATGAAATGCACGCCCGACGGCAAATGCGGCGCAACTGCATCAATCACCGCCTGCTTGACCGAGCCGACATCGCTGACTGTCGCGCCAGCCTTCAAGGCCGGTCCAATCTCTGCGGCAACCCCGCCCATCGCCCCCACGGGCACGCAAAGCACAACCAAATCTGCGCCTTCTACAGCCTCTGCTGCCGTATCGACCACCCGATCACACAAACCGATTTCGCGTGCAATATCACGAGTCTCGGCGGAACGTGCCGTGCCGATAATCTCGCCTGCCAGACCAGCACGGCGCATGGCATGAACCATGGACGATGCAATCAGACCAAGGCCTATCAGGGCGACGCGATCATAAACGACGCTCATTTTCCCGCCCCCTTGAATTGCCCGACAGCATGGACAACACGACGGCAGGATGCCTCGTCGCCCACAGTGATACGCAGGCAATTGGGCAAACCATAACCTGCCACGCGACGCACCAGAATACCCTCGTCGCGCAGGTGTTGATCGCAGGCCACCGCCTCGGCCTCGTCCTTGAAACGGGCCAGCACGAAATTCGCCATGGACGTGTCAGAGGGCACTCCAAGTGCGGCCAGCCCATTTGCCAACCAGTCCCGCCAGCGCGCATTTTCGGTCCGGCATTTCGCTAGGTAGGCCGTGTCTCGCACCGCAGCCTCGGCGGCAGCGAGGGCCGCAGCTGACAAATTGAACGGACCACGAATACGGTTCAGCACATCAATGACCGCGCGCGGCCCATAGCCCCAGCCAATACGCAAACCGCCAAGACCATAGATCTTGGAGAATGTGCGTGTCACAAATACATTCTCGCGCGACTCTACGAGTGACAAACCGCCATCATAGCCATCGACAAAATCGGCATAGGCACCGTCAAGCACCAACAGCGCTTGCGGCGGCAGACCATCCGCCAGCCGCTCGACCTCGGCCATGCCCAACATCGTGCCGGTCGGGTTCGCCGGATTGGCAATGAACACCAGTTTTGTGCGCTTGGTGCAGGCTGCTAGGATTGCATCAACATCAACAACGCGTTCACGCTCGGCCACCTTCACAGGTTTTGCACCCACCGCCGACGTATAGATCGGATACATGGAGAACCCATGTTCGGTAAATATGATCTCGTCCTTGGGGCCGGCATAGGCTTCGCTCAGTAGATGCAGGATATCACCGCTGCCCACGCCACAAATGACCCGCTCGGCGTCGACGGAAAACACCTCGGCAATCGCAAGGCGCAACGATCCGTGATCGGTTGAAGGATACCGGTGCAAGTCATGCACGGCGCGCGAGAATGCTTCTTTGGCCGCGGGGCTGGGGCCAAGAGGGTTCTCGTTGGACGACAGCTTGACGATATTGCTTTGGCCATCGACCGTGGATTCACCGCCCTCGTACAAGGCGATATCCAGAATTCCCGGTTGAGGTTTGATCGTCACGCCCATGGCAAAGGCCTTTCTTAAATTCACTGCAACTTCTAGCGGCACGATGGTGGCAAATCCAGCCGGAAGGTACAGAAACGTAAAAGGGCCGCAGCTTGCGCCGCGACCCTTGAATTCGTGATG
>JBLHNX010000262.1:0-4211 GCA_047622125.1 Paracoccaceae bacterium
TGGACCAAATTGATGGACGTGCCGGAGCTGACTGAAGAATTGATCGACGCGATTGCAGATCAGTCGGATGCGCAATCGGGGATGCACACGATCCGCGAGTTGGAACGCATTCGCGACAACAATCTGGTGACAATCCTGCGCGGGCTAAAGGCGCAGGACTGGGGTGCGGGGCAGATTTTGAACGCGCGTGACAAGGCGAGCAAAGTCATCGCAACAACGCTTGATGAAGTTGCAGATATCACGCAACCTGTGTTGACCGTCAGTCGCGCCGTGCCGCTGGATTGGACCGACTACAATGGCCACATGAACGAGGCGCGCTATTTGCAGGCTTTTGGCGATGGCACCGACCGGATAATGATGATTGTTGGCTGTGATGCTGACTATATCGCGACGGGTGGCAGCTATTTTTCGGCCGAAACCCATATCCGCCATGTGGACGAGGTTCATGCGGGCGCGCGCATTCGGGTCGAAACTCAGGTTCTGCTGGGCGCAGGCAAAAAGATGCATCTGTTCCATCGGATGTTGGAAGGGGATCGGTTGTTGGCGACGGGTGAACAAATGCTGATCCATGTTGAACTTGCCACCCGCAAGGCCAGTGACCCAGCTGCAAGCGTCGCCGGACCGCTCGCCAAATTGGCGAATGCCCACGCCAAACTGCCCCGCCCCGAAGGGGCCGGTGCTGCCGTCGGTGTGCGCTGATGCGTGTACTGATCACGGCAGGTGGCAGCGGTATCGGGCATGCCATGGCGCAGGCTTATGACGCGGCGGGTTGGGATGTTTCGATCACAGATGTGGACGCTGATGCGCTTGCCGCGTGCCCGTCCACTTGGACATGCCATCACGCCGATGCCGCGAATGAAACGGCCATGGCGGATGTGTTTGCAGGCCTGCGCGCAGGTGGTCTTGACGTTCTTTGTGCCAATGCGGGGATCGCGGGTCCGACTGCACAGGTGGAAGATGTGGCACTTGCCGATTGGCAACGCTGTGTGTCCGTCAACCTTGAAGGCGCGTTTCTGGCCGCGAAATATGCAGCCCCGATCATGAAGGCGCGCGGTGCCGGTGCGATGGTGTTCACATCCTCGACCGCAGGAATCTATGGCTACCCGAACCGCGCACCCTATGCGGCTGCGAAATGGGCAATCATCGGCCTGATGAAAACCCTCGCAATGGAACTGGGCCCGTTTGGCATTCGCGCCAACGCGATCTGCCCCGGTGCTGTGACGGGCCCGCGCATGGACGGTGTCATGGACCGCGAGGCGGCGGCTAAAGGTATGACGCGCGATCAGGTCTATGCGGGCTATGCCGCCGGAACGTCCATGCGCAGCTTTGTGAGCGCGCAAGACATCGCGGACATGGCGCTTTTCCTTGGGTCAAATGGCGCAAAGATGGTCAGCGGGCAGGTTATCGCCGTCGACGGACACACGGAAAATCCTGACCCAAAGCTCTAGCGGATCAGCGGGCGTAGTCCGTCCAGATGGGCGATGATCCCGCGCGACCCGACCGAGGATTCGCGCACTAGGAGATCAAAGTGGCGGGTCAGGAATTGCACGCGTTCGGTATCACGAAACGCCATATAGTTTTGCCCCAGATAAAGCACCGCTAACATTGGGCCGAAAACGGTTACGGGCGCTGAAAACATTCGGTGCGCGTCAAACAGATGCACCCGCAGCGCGGGATAAAGCTGTTCGTGCAGGGCGGCGATATGATCAAGCTCGGCGTGGCGCAGATCAGCCGAAAGGCCAGTATAATATCCGCTGCCCTCGGCCAAAGCCTGCAATTCGTAAAGCGGCATGGCGATTTCATAATCAGACCGCGCCATGCGAATCCAATCAAGCCTGTCTTGGGATGCACCAATCGCCTGTTCCGTGGTCCGGCCCAGTGAAGGGCCATATTCCCAGCGCAACATATCGGTTGTTTTCATCATGTCGGGCAGCCCCGCAGGCACATGACGGATTTTGTATCCCGCGACCTCTTGGTGCCACGCAAAGATTTGTTCATCCACAAGGGCGCGCGGGGCCTGCGTGATCGTCAGGGCCGCCGCGACCAAATCGGCGGCTTGTTCGGGACGGTCTGATAGGCCCAGCAACCAATCAGCACTGACCCCAAGTGCTGCGGCACATTCGGCGACCAGTTGCGCATTTGGCAGGCGCGGGCCGTCCGATTTCAGAAGTTGCGACAGGGTTGATCTGTCCACGCCGGCACGCCGCGCCAGCGCACTTTGAGTCGTGCCGGATTCTGCCATGGCGGTGGCAAGGCGCGTGCGAAACACCAAGGCGCGGTCACGTTTGTCTATTTTTATCACCATAAGCTGTAAAATATCACAAATGATGGAAAATGTGAACAATTAACAGAATGGGCAGCGCGCCGGACCTGTGGCTATGTCGTGTCACACACCCCAACAGGAGCCCCCGTGGAAAGCTGGCATCGATCCTTTACTAAAGCTGTCGTTTGGAATGTGATCGGCCTCACTGTCATGCTGGGCGTCGGGTTTGCCTTTACGGGATCAATCGCGCTGGGCGGGGCCATGGCCGTGATCAACACCGCGATCGGCCTTTGCAGCTATGTCCTTTACGAACGGGTCTGGTCGCTCATCAACTGGGGGCGGCATGTTTGACGTGCGCGCCATTGAATGGCCAACCCTCGCGCTGATTGCCGGATGTTATTGCGTCTGGGCGTTGGCTGTTTTCTGGCTCGCGGCGCTTTGGCCTGTGCTGGCGGTGATCGTTGCCGCAATCGCAATCGCGCAGCAGTCATCCCTGCAACACGAGGCGATTCACGGTCATCCGACGCGCCTGGAATGGCTGAACGTGGCACTGGTCGCGCCTGCGTTATCGCTGTGCGTCCCCTACTTGCGGTTTCGTGATACCCACCTGGCGCATCACACCGACGAGACATTGACTGATCCCTACGATGATCCCGAAAGCAACTACCTTGATCCCTTGGTCTGGTGTCGGTTGGCGGGGCCGGTGCAGGTGATCTTGCGGTTCAACAACACACTGGCGGGGCGGTTGTTGATCGGACCGCTGGTTGGGCAAATATCATGGATGGCGTCTGACTGGCGTGCAATGCGGCGCGGCGACCGTGCAGTACTGCTGGGATGGTTGGTGCATCTTCCGGCTGCTGCTGTGGTGATATGGATCGTAGCGCTGTCGCCGATGCCGATCTGGGCCTACCTGATTGCCGCCTATATCGGTCATGCGCTGATCAAAATTCGCACGTTTCTGGAACACCGCGCACATGTCGATGCAAAGGGCCGCACTGTAATCGTCGAAGACCGCGGACCGATGGCATTTCTGTTTTTGAACAACAACCTGCATGTGGTGCATCACGCGTATCCCGGCGTGCCTTGGTATCACCTGCCGCAGCTTTATGCCGCGCGGCGCGATGATTTCCTGCGCCAGAACCAAGGTTATCGTTACGGATCATATGTTGAAGTTATGCGCCGCCATTTCTGGCGGGCAAAAGACCCGGTGCCGCATCCTCTCTGGCGCGATTAGGGAAAACGCTGCATAGGGGCGCATGGATACATGGATCCCGATAACAATTCTGGCCGCAGTGGCGCAGACTGCGCGCTTTGGACTGCAAAAGCAGCTAAAGGCCACGCGTCTGTCTACGGCTGGCACAACCTTTGCGCGGTTTGTCTATTCGGCACCATTGGTAGCGCTGCTTATGCTGGGCTATGGCACAGCCAGCACGCAGGCCATCCCCGCGATCCCGACGCATTTCTGGGCTTACGCGCTGACTGGTGGCACGGCGCAAATCTTGGCGACGATGTGCGTGGTCGCGCTGTTTGCGCATCGCAATTTCGCCGTGGGCATCACGTTCAAAAAGACCGAAGTCATCATGTCGGTTATCGTTGGCATGATCGTGCTACGCGAAGGCGTGAGTTGGACAGGGTTCGCCGCGATCCTGCTGGGGCTGGTGGGCGTGTTGTTGTTATCTGACCCGCCTGCTGCAACCGGTCCGTGGCACCGCCGTATTTTCAATCGCGCAGCGGGTTTGGGCATTTTGTCGGGGCTATTATTCGCCATTTCCGCGGTGGGGTATCGCGGCGCGGCGCTGTCACTGTCGCACGGCGATGCATTGCTGCGTGCGCTGACCACGCTGGCCTGCGTCACGGCGTTTCAGACACTGGCGATGGCAGCGTATATGGCATGGCGCGAACGCGGCGAGATCGGCCGCGTGTTCGCCGTCTGGCGTGTGGGACTACT
>JBLHNX010000263.1:0-4186 GCA_047622125.1 Paracoccaceae bacterium
CACGCAGCGGCGTCGATTTCATGTGTCTGGTGACTTGCATTCATCTGGCATGGGCGCTAAATCGACCTCGTGTGCCGCCTTAGCTCAGTTGGTTAGAGCACTGGTTTGTGGAACCAGGGGTCCCCCGTTCAAGCCGGGGAGGCGGTACCATCCCTCCACTTAGCTGGACAATGGTTGATCTGGCGCATTATTCGCCGGAACGGGCCATGCCCCCATTGTTAGCGACCCTTTTCATTTCGGCCCTTGGCGTTGGCGCGTTCAAGCTGGCGAATCTGCCGCTGCCGTGGCTTCTGGGCCCGATGCTGGGGTGTCTGATCGCGGCACTTGCTGGCGTGAACCTGCGCGGCGCGCCGCGCGCCAGCACGGTGATGCGCACGGTTTTGGGTGTGGCAGTTGGCGCGACGATTACGCCTGCGCTGTTCGGCCAGCTTGGCGGGATGATTTACACGCTGGCCCTGATGCCGGTGCTGGTGATCTGCATTGGTGCGGTGGGGTATCCGTTTTTCCGCCGCGTTTTCGGGTTTGACCATGCTACCGCATTCTATTCGGCGATGCCCGGTGGCTTGCAGGATATGCTGCTGTTTGGCGAAGAAGCGGGTGGTGATGTGCGCGCGCTTTCCCTGATCCACGCGACCCGCGTGTTGATTGTGGTGACGCTACTACCGTTTGTATTTGCCTATTGGTTTGATGCGGATTTGAACGCGCCGGTGGGCGCGCCGATCACGTCGATTCCGGTGCGGGAATTGTTGATCATGGCCGCGGCAGGGCTGATTGGCTGGCAAGGGGCCAAGGCCATCGGTATGTTCGGCGCATCCATCCTTGGGCCGTTGTTTTTGACGGCGGCGCTGTCGCTGGCAGGGGTGATCCACTTTCGCCCACCCGCCGAGGCGATACAGGCTGCGCAGTTCTTTATCGGCTTCACAGTCGGTGTGAAATACGCCGGCATCAGCTGGCGCGAACTGCGCGTGGATGTGGCTGCGGGCGTGGGTTACACGCTGATCATTCTGGCCATTTCGTCGGCGTTCGCCGCCGTGGTGATCAATATGGGTTGGCTGCCCGTGACTGAGGCCATTCTGGCATTTTCACCCGGTGGTCAGGCGGAAATGGCGATTGTTGCGCTTGTGGCGGGGGCGGATGCGGCGGTGGTCGTGGCGCACCATCTGATCCGGATAGTCTTTGTGATCCTTGGCGCGCCGTTTCTAAGCGGCATGTTCAAGCGCGGCTAGTTCACGTCCAGTTCGGCCACGAGAGGACCCCAGCCCGCACCGTGCATGTCGCGATCATCGCGCGCGCCTTGGATCGTTGGGCGCGGCATGCTGAATTTGATCACGTTCAGATCGGGGATATCAAAGCGTTTGATCTGATCCGATGAAATCTGGAACAGCGTCGCGACGCGATCCGTGCTGAGGTTGTCCCTGAGCTGTTCAAACGCCTTGGGCGTACCGCAGAAAATATCGACGGTTAGCCAAAACGGACCCGCGTTTTTGGATCGCACTTTCTGGGCAATTTCGCCAACGCTAGACATCAGTCACCTCCAGCCGGAAGGCATCCATTGGGTCGGCCAGTTCCATTACATGGTGCAGGACGAATTCATAAGCCGCTCCGCGGTCGATTTCAGCCGGGGAGAACGGGAACGCGAAGGTGGGCATCGGTTCGTTATTACTCAGCGCGTGGTGCAACAGATAGGGGTTCATCAGTTTTGCAAGCGTCGCCGCCGTCTGCTGATCCGGCGCTGTCAGGATTGCCAGAACACCCAGTTCGACTGCGTCGGCGGTGCGTGTTTCCAGCGCCCCAAGGGTCGCGTTGCGCCCGATAATGCGCAGTTCGGCGGACCAGGTGGCTGGGTCCAGCCTCATACGGTCTGTCACCTTGGCTTTGTGGTGGTTAAGGATATCGTCGCACCAAGCCTGCGCGTTCGCCACGTAATGCGCGTCACGCAGGATCGCCATGGCGATGGTCTGGTAGCCGGTGATCCGCGCCCCTTCGAGTTTAACTGTATACTTGTCCGAAGGTACCCATGTGGATCCTTCCACGCGCACGGTCGTCTCGGTCTTGGCGGTATAGGTCGCGCCCGTCACGTCAAGATGGCCGCCCGGTTCATAAAGGATGAACGGATCGGAGTTTTCATAAAGCATATGCGCGCTAACGGTGTGCGGAGTGGCGCGGGTGTCGTCGGCCAGCGGTGTGATCGTGAAACCATCAGCATCAAAGTCGATCATGATGACGCCAGTGGCGGAATTGGTCGTGCAGATTGCGCCGCATTCGCCGATCTTGGCCCCGTGCCAGGCGCCGCCTGCACTATCGCCGTTCTGCAAGGGCAGGGCGGCAATGATGGCAGTGTCGGTGGTGCGCCCCGCGATGACGATGTCCGCACCCGTGTTCAGCGCGACCTGAATTTGTTCTGCGCCTGCGAGGGCGACGATATGTTCGCAACTGGTGATCGTAGCGGCGTCAACGTCGGGCGCGGCTGACAGGGGAGTGATCTGTGTCTGGGCAATGATTTGCGGGTCTTGCTCGCTATAGAGGCGCGCGATCTTGGCGCTTTGGCCCAGTTCGGACAGGATTTCGATTGTGATGTCGTAGAGCCAATCAACGGTGCTGTCGGTGCCGCAGGTGCCCGCCGTGCCGATGACCAGTGGACAGCCCGCCTTTGCGCGCGCTTGGATCAGCCCGCGCCATTCGACCTTGGTGCTTTCGCGGGCGTATTTCGACACGCCCCGCCCAAGGTAGGAGGGCCCACTATCCGTGGACCCCCCATCAATTGCGATCAGGTCGGGTTTGGCCGCAACCGCGCGATCAAGCGCCACCTTGTCATAGCCAAGGCCAAGCGCGCCCGAAGGGATCAGAACCCGCACCATTAGTCAGACACAGCCTGTGGTTTGGTCAGGACTTTGCGCAGGAAGATCGGCGCAAAGAACCCCAACACGGCGGCGATCAACAAGCACAGGGCAATCACCGACAGGTCGGTCGTATCGCTTGGGCGCGTGTAGATCAGCCCCCACGCGCTGCCGTCAGACAGAACCATCGCATCACGCAGTTGTTTCTCCATCTGGTGGCCCAGCAGGATGCCAAGGATCACCGGAACCGTCGGGATATCCAGCTTGCGTAGCAGATAGCCGAGCGCGCCGAATGCGACGACCAGCAACAGGTCAAAGTAGCTGCCCGTCAGCGAATAGATCCCCACAAAGCTGATCATCGTAACACCCGGCAACAGAATCGCGGGTGGCACTTGTAAGACGCGCACAAAGATTTTCACCATCGGCACGTTCATGAACAGCAGCACAAAGTTGGCGATCAAGAGCGATGCGATCAACCCCCAAACAACATCGGGACGTTCTGTGAACAAGGTCGGACCCGGGGTGATGTTGAGCGTAACCAGCACCGCCAGCAAGACGGCTGTGGTCCCTGAACCGGGCACGCCCAGCGTCAGCATTGGCACCAACGCGCCACCGGCGGCGGCGTTATTGCCCGCCTCGGGGGCGGCGACACCTTTGGGCACACCTGTGCCAAAGCCGCCTTTTTCACCCGCGATGGATTTCTCCATCATATAGGTCATGAAGCTGCCAAGGCTGGCACCCGCACCGGGCAAAACGCCCGCGAAAAAGCCTACGAAACTTGACCGTAGCATGGTCCAGCGTGTGTCCCAGATATCAGCCCAAGGCACGCGAACCTTGCCGACTTTCACACCCACGGCGGATGATTTCCCGTGGCTTTCGATGAAAAAGAAAATCTCGGATACGGCGAACAGCCCGACAATGGCGACTAGAAAATCAATGCCGTCATAAAGGTGCAGGTTGCCCCCCGTCATGCGGGGCAGGCCGGAATTGGGATCAAGGCCGATCATCGCGATCATCAAACCGATACACGATGCCAGTGCCGCCTTGGCTTGGTTATTGGATGAAATGCCGCCCAAGGTGGCAAAGGCCAGCAGATAAAGCGCGAAGTATTCGCCGGGGCCAAATTCATAGGCGACGCGGCTCAGAAGCGGGGCCAAAAGCATCAGCCCGATTGTGGCCAGCAAAGCGCCGACAAAGCTTGCGACGCCGGAAATGACCAGCGCGTCAGCGGCGCGCCCGTTCTTTGCCATCGGATACCCGTCAAGGGTCGTCATCAGGGCCGGTTCATCGCCCGGAATATTGAGCAGGATCGAGCTGATCCGCCCGCCATACATCGCGCCGTAATAGAT
>JBLHNX010000264.1:0-4137 GCA_047622125.1 Paracoccaceae bacterium
GCAAAACCAACCGAGGATTTTTCGGTTCGCGATGTCTTTGGCATCGACACCGATATGAAGATCAAAGGCTTTGCCGAACGCGGCGACCGCGTCCCCGAGATTGACCCAACCTACAAGTTTGATCCCGACACGACCTTGGCGATCCTTGCAGGCTATGGCTATAACCGCCGCGTCATGGTGCAGGGTTACCACGGCACGGGTAAATCCACGCATATCGAACAGGTCGGCGCGCGGCTGAACTGGCCCACGGTGCGCGTGAACCTTGATAGCCACATCAGCCGGATCGACCTGATCGGCAAAGACGCGATCAAGCTGCGTGACGGCAAACAGGTCACCGAATTCCACGAGGGCATCCTGCCTTGGGCGCTGCGCAATCCTGTGGCACTGGTGTTTGATGAATATGACGCAGGCCGCGCCGATGTGATGTTCGTGATCCAGCGCGTGCTGGAACATGATGGCAAACTGACCCTGATGGACCAAAACGAAATCATCACGCCCAACAAATACTTCCGCCTGTTCGCCACTGCCAACACCGTTGGTCTGGGCGATACAACCGGCCTCTATCACGGCACCCAGCAGATCAACCAAGCCCAGATGGACCGCTGGTCGCTGGTCGCTACGTTGAACTATCTGTCCCACGACGCGGAATCCGCAATCGTGCTGTCCAAGGCCCCGACCTACAACAGCGACAAGGGCCGCAAGACGATTTCGCAGATGGTCACGGTCGCTGATTTGACTCGCACCGCGTTCATGAACGGCGATCTTTCCACGGTCATGTCACCGCGGACAGTGATGGCATGGGCCGAAAACGCACGCATTTTCCAAGACGTCGGCTATGCGTTCCGCCTGTCCTTCCTGAACAAATGCGACGAGTTGGAGCGCCAGACAGTCGCCGAGTTCTACCAGCGCTGTTTCGACGAGGAACTGCCGGAGAGTGCCGCGAGCTTGAGCTTGGGATAAACGTAACGCGGGTTTCGACCCATCTTGCAAAATGAATGGCGGATGACGTGAATAAACCCACCGACAACCCTGCTGATCCGTTCAAAAAGGCCCTCGCCGAGGCCACCAAGGTCATGGCTGATGATCCGGAATTGACGGTCAGCTATTCGGTGGACCCTGCGGGGCAGACGGCGGAAACGATCCGCCTGCCGCAAGTGACGCGCCGGATGACCCGCGAAGAGGTGTTGCTGGCCCGTGGCACAGCGGACGCCTTTGCGCTGCGCCACAAATATCACGATGCGAAAATTGGTGCGAAATACATGCCGCAGGGGCAGATGGCGCAGGACTTGTACGAGGCGATGGAAACCGCACGCGTCGAGGCCGTTGGCGCGCGCCATATGCCCGGCACCGCTGGAAATATCGACGCGAAAATCGGCAATGACGCCGCGCGCAAAGGCTACGACCAGATCCGCGACAAGGCCGAGGCGCCACTGGCCGTTGCCGCTGGATATCTGATCCGCCATTTGGCCACGGGTCGCGATCTTCCCAAGGGCGCTGACAATATCATGGGCCTGTGGCGCGATTTTATCGAAGGTCAGGCGGGTGGCACGCTGGACGCTTTGGAAGACACACTTGGCGATCAAAAGGCATTCGCCAAATTCGCCCGTCAGATGATTGATGATCTGGGTTACGGCGACCAGTTGGGCGATGACCCTGATGGCGGCGATGACGAGGATCAGGCCGATCAAAGCCAAGACGAAGAAGACCAGCCCGACAGCACTGGCGATGATAACGGCGAGGACGAAGAGGCCGAAGCCAGCGCCGAGCAGTCCCAAGAGGACCAGCAGGACGCATCCCAAGCGCAGGTGTCGATGGATGACCTTGCCGACGAGGAAATGGCCGACGAAACCGAGATGCCCGAAGGCGAAGCGCCGCTTGATCCGCCGACACCGCAGCCTGTCTCGGACGCTGACCCCAACTATACGATCTACAAGTCTGATTTTGATGAAGAAATCGGCGCTGAAGACTTGGCCGAACCTGCCGAGTTGGAACGCTTGCGTGCTTACCTCGATCAGCAATTGGAACCCCTTAAGGGCGCCGTTTCGCGCCTTGCCAACAAATTGCAGCGCCGTCTTCAGGCACAGCAGAACCGCAGTTGGGAGTTTGACCGCGAGGAAGGGATACTGGACGCTGGCCGTCTGGCGCGCGTTGTCGCCAATCCGACAACACCGCTGTCCTTCAAGGTCGAAAAAGACACCGAATTCCGCGATACCTGCGTGACGCTGTTGCTAGATAACTCCGGCTCCATGCGCGGCCGCCCGATTTCGATTGCCGCGATCTGCGCCGATGTTCTGGCGCGCACGTTAGAGCGCTGTCAGGTGAAGGTTGAAATCCTCGGCTTTACCACCCGCGCATGGAAGGGTGGCAACAGTCGCGAAGCATGGTTGGCCGATGGTCGCCCGCTGCAACCCGGCCGTCTGAACGATCTGCGCCATATCGTCTACAAAAGTGCCGACGCCCCGTGGCGGCGGTCGCGCAATAATCTGGGCCTGATGATGAAAGAAGGCCTGCTGAAAGAAAACATCGACGGCGAGGCGCTGGAATGGGCGCACCGGCGCATGGCCGCACGCCGCGAGGCCCGCAAAGTGCTGATGGTGATCAGCGATGGCGCGCCGGTGGACGATTCGACATTGTCCGTTAACCCCGCGAATTATCTGGAAAAACACCTGCGCGACGTGATCGCGATGGTCGAAAAACGTAAAGTAGTCGAACTGATCGCCATTGGTATCGGTCACGATGTGACGCGCTATTACGACCGCGCTGTAACGATCACGGATGTCGAACAACTCGCGGGTGCCATGACCGAACAGCTTGCTGGACTATTCGACACCGATCCGCGCAAACGCGCGCGGGTTTTGGGTATGAAAAAGGTCGGCTAGGCCTACCGCGAAAGGCGCCCTATGTTTCAGAGATTCGCAGACAGCACATCCCCCGACCAAGGCCCGCCGCGATTGGCGGCCTTGCGCGATGTGATGCGCGCACAAGGGATAGACGGATACCTGATCCCGCGCGCCGATGCCCATCAGGGCGAATATGTCGCCCCCAGTGATGCGCGTCTGGCATGGCTGACGGGGTTCACTGGATCGGCGGGCTTTGCCTGCGTTCTGCCAGATATCGCGGGTGTGTTTATCGACGGGCGCTACCGCGTGCAGGTTCGCGATCAGGTCGCTGCGGACTTTACACCCGTGCATTGGCCCGAAATCCAGCTTGCCGATTGGCTGATCGAACGTCTGTCTGGCGGCGCCAAGGTCGGGTTTGACCCATGGCTGCACACCGCGCACGAGGTGGAAGACCTGCGCGCCGCCCTTGCGCCTAAGGGTATCCAGCTTGTGGCACATGCCAACCTTGTTGATGCAATCTGGCAGGATCGCCCTGCCCCGCCGATGGCCGCATTTACCGCCTATCGTGATGACCTAGCTGGGAAAAGCCATGCTGCAAAGCGTGCTGAACTGGCCCAAGGCCTGACCAATGCCGGCGACATGGTGACGGTTCTAACCCTGCCCGATAGTATCGCGTGGCTGCTCAATATTCGCGGCACTGATGTGGAACGCAACCCCGTGCCACATGCTTTTGCGCTGCTGCATAACGATGGCTGCGTTGATCTTTTTGCGCGCGCAGGCAAGGCTAATGGCATTGCCGATCACCTTGGGCCGGACGTGCGTCTGCATGATGAAACCGCCTTTCTAGGCGCGCTGGCCACGCTAAGCGGCCCTGTGCGGATTGACCCGAAAACCGCGCCGCAGATTGTGGCTGACGCGCTTGATCAGGCGGGCATTCAGACGCGCCACGATAGCGATCCCTGCCTGCTGCCCAAGGCGATCAAGACATCGGCGGAGATCGCGGGGGCCCGCGCCGCGCATCTGCGTGACGGCGCGGCTATGGTAAATTTCTTGGCGTGGCTGGACGTCCAAGCCCCCAAAGGCACCCTGACGGAAATTGACGTCGTAAAATCCCTCGAAGGGTTCCGGCGCGCGACGAATGCCCTACTGGATATCAGTTTCGAGACGGTTAGCGGCGCTGGCGAACATGGCGCGGTCGTGCATTACCGCGTGACCGAAAGCACCAACCGCCCTGTGCGCACTGGTGAATTGCTACTGGTCGATAGCGGCGGGCAATATATCGACGGCACCACCGATA
>JBLHNX010000265.1:0-4103 GCA_047622125.1 Paracoccaceae bacterium
TGGTGACGATCTATGTCTTCGCCCGTATCCGCAACATGCCCAAAGGCGAATGGCTGGGCTGGGGCGAAATGTCGAGCGCGCTGATTGATGCATTCTGGGGCTTGATGCTGATCGCGATCATCATGGTTGGGATTTATGGCGTGCCGGGTGTGACGGGGGCGATCTTTACGCCAACCGAAGCGGCGGCTGTGGCGTCAATCTATGCGTTCTTTGTGGCGGTGTTCGTCTATCGTGACATTGGCCCGCTGAAAACGCGGCCGTGGATGAACGACGCCGAACGCCCGATGCTGAGCCTTGGGTTCCGTGTCATCATCTTTGCGCTGATCGGCTTCTGCCTGCACTATATGGCGTCGAGCTCTGCCGAGGGTGCCCCCTATCCGCGCAGCATCGGCATGCCGGTTGCTTGGGGATGGGTTGTGCTATGTGCGGTCGCGGGCTGGGCGATGTTCCGGTTCGACGAGGCGCGTGGCACAATCGGCATGGCGATGATTGCCGTGCTGGGCGCGTTGCCAGCACTGATCGCAATTTGGCTCATCGTGCCCAATGTGTTCAACGGCGTGTCAGCCAGCGCACTGGCGGCGACAGACATCACGGCATTCGCATGGGTCATGGGCGGGTTGATCGGGTTGATCGTCGCCGCACTCGTGGCGCTGTTCGTGGCGCTGCCTGCGGTGATCTTTGTGTTCTCGCTGAACGTGTCGTCGGTTCAGGCGCGCGGGGCAGGGACAACCTATGGCGCATCCCTTGGCGGGGCGGCAGTGTCGTTTGGCAAAGGTGTGGGCAATGCGGTGGTCTGGTTTGTGCCGTCACTGGTGCATCGCGACACACGCGACACGCTATTTGACGCAGGCAAGCTGACCATCACCTTGATGTTCATTATCGCCAACGCGCTGATCCTGAAGCACGTCCTGACCGACGAACAGATCCCGCAACATATCGCGGGCGTCATGCTGGATGCCGGATTTGGCAAGATCATGTTCCTTGTGATCGTCAACGTGATCCTGCTGATCGGTGGTCAGTTCATGGAGCCTTCAGGGCTGATCGTGATCGTCGCACCGCTGGTGTTCCCGATTGCCATCGAGTTGGGCGTTGATCCAATCCATCTGGGGATCATCATGGTCGTCAACATGGAGATCGGAATGATCACCCCACCGGTTGGTCTGAACCTGTTCGTGACCTCGGGGGTGGCGGGCATGCCGATGATGGCCGTGGTCCGTGCGGCCCTACCGTTCTTGATGGTGCTGTTCGTGTTCCTGATCTTGATCACCTACATCCCGATTATTTCCACCTACCTGCCCACGACGTTCATGGGCCCGGAAATAATAACGAACTAAGACGTGCGCTACCGCGCGCTTTAGATCAAAATGTGGAAAGGCGACGCTTTGTAAGAAGCGTCGCCTTTTGCTGTGATCAGGTATTTTTGGATATTTAGAGCAAGATGAAGTCAGGCGTTTTCCAAAGCTGTGATGATCGGTGAGAAATCTTCTGCGGTAAGCGAGGCGCCGCCAACCAGTGCGCCGTCCACGTCCGGCACGGCGAAAATTTCAGCGGCGTTTGAGGCTTTGACCGAGCCGCCATAAAGGATGCGTAAGGCGTTACCATCCGCGCCAAAGCGATCGGTGAGGGCAATGCGCAAGGCGGCGTGAACCTCGCCGATTTGTTCAAGCGTGGGAACTTTGCCGGTGCCGATTGCCCAGACGGGTTCGTATGCGATGACCGTGTTTTCGCCGGTCGCGCTATCGGGGGTGCTGTCGCGCAGCTGCGTGCCGACAACATCAAGCGTTTCACCAGCTTCGCGTTGTGCCAGTGTTTCGCCGATGCAAATCACCGCCGTCAGAGTGGCAGTGTGCGCTGCCAGCGCCTTGGCGTGTACATCAGCGCTGGTTTCGCCGCGGTCTGCGCGACGTTCACTATGGCCGACAATCACGTGGGTTGCCCCTGCATCGGCCAGCATATGGGCGCTGATATCGCCAGTGTGCGCGCCACTGACCGCCGCGTGACAGTCTTGCCCGCCAATGGCCACTGCGTGATCCGTCGTGGCTGTCGCCAAGGCCGGGATCAACGTTGCGGGTGGACAGATCAGCACATCGACCGAAGGGGTTTGATGGGCTGCACAAAGGGCCATGACTTCGGTCACTCTGGTCAGCGTGCCGTTCATTTTCCAGTTTCCGGCGGCGAGTTTGCGGCGCATGGCGTGTTCCTTTTGGCTGGGGTCGCGCCACCTTAGCAAGCGCGGGGCGGATCGGGAAGGGCTTGCCCCTTTGGCTGTGATCGGCGATGACCTGCCCGAAGGCTGGAGAGTATGATGATACCACGGATCGATGCGGCGCGTTTTTTGGCAGGTAACGCGGAAGAGCTCGCGGCGGTGCGTGACGCTGCCGCCGATGTGGGGTTCATGACGATCCACAACACGCCTTTATCGGACGGCCCCGTGCAAGATGTTCTGGCCGCATATGCTGCGTTTTTTGCCCTGCCCGAAGCGGCCAAACGCGCAATTGATATGGCCCAGACCGGTGCGAACCGTGGCTGGGGCGCGCCCGGGTCTGAGCAGGTCGATCCGGATGCCAACCCTGACTATAAACAGGTCTTTGATTGCGGCTATGAATTGGCCAGCGATGATCCGGTCGCGGATATGGGGTTGGCCTGTTATGCGCCCAACCTTTGGCCGGACACGCCTGCGGATTTTCGCGATACTGTGCAGGCCTATTACCGGTCGGCGACGGCGTTTTCGCTGGAACTGCTGGCCGCCCTTGCGGGTGCACTTGGCGAGGATGCGGGATATTTCGCCGATAAATTTAACCGCCCCATGGCCCTTTTGCGCGGCAACTACTACCCGCAGCGCCCCGATTGGGCCGGAGCCAAGGATTTCGGTATTGCGACGCACACAGACTACGGTTGCCTGACTTTACTGGCCACCGATGGCACGTCCGGATTGGAAGTGCGCAAACGTGGCGGCGGCTGGATACCAATCACCGCACCTGTGGGCGAATTCGTCATCAATTTCGGCGAGATGTTGGAGATGTGGACGCAAGCCCGCGTTGTCGCCACGCCGCACCGCGTTGTCGGCACCACGGCTGAACGCATTTCAGTGCCGCTGTTTTTCAATCCCAACCATGATGCCAATGTCGCGCCAAGCGGGTCAGACGAAATCATTCTTGCAGGCGATCACCTGCAAAAACGGTTCGACGAAACCTATGTGCATTTGCAACAAAAGGCGCGCGGCTAAAGAAAGCTAAGGGCGCGGCGCGCAAGTGCTGTGGCCTCGGCCGGATCATCCTGCGCGCTATCGGGCAGTGTCCAATAGGGCATTCCCGTTGGCCCGCCAGCCTTGTCGCCACGATCACGGGTATAGGTCCAGCGGGTGCAACCCAGCTCTTCGAGTTCAGCGATAAAATCGCCTTTGCCTTTGATCATGATGCCGTGGTCGGCGTGGATGATGCAAAATATCGTGCCGTCACTGTAGATGCACAGGCCGCCCATCATCTTACGGGTGGTCAGCGGCCCGACATCGTCAAACAGTTCCAAAGCATGGGCGATCTGATCGTCGGAAACGCTCATTCGCCGGCAGACAGGGTCTCGTCGAACTTGATGGACTCGCCGCAACCGCAGGCTTCGGTGACATTAGGGTTGCGGAACTTGAAGCCGGATTCCAGCAGGGAGGTTTCGTAATCGATTTCTGTGCCGAATAGGAACATCTGCGCCATCGGGGCGATCATCACGCGCGCGCCGTCCTGTTCGACGACCTCGTCCAAAGGATCCACTTCGGTCACGAACTCCATGGTGTATTCCATGCCCGCGCAGCCGCCCTTTTTGACGCCGATGCGCAGGCCTTGTTGGTCGTCACGCCCCATTAGCTTGGCGATCTGGCCCGCAGCGCGCGGAGTGATAGAAACGGCCTGTTTGCCGGGGATGCCGAACATGAGCGTTCTCCTTTGCATTACAGATAGGCCGAAAAGGGCATTCTCTCAAGGGGGCGCTGCGGATTGTTGCGCGCGCCATCTTGCGCTTTGGCGGCCAAGGTTCTAGCAGGCAGTCATGGCACGTGCACCCCTTCTTCAGCTTTCCGAAATTTCCCTCACATTTGGGGGCGATCCGATATTTGA
>JBLHNX010000266.1:0-4087 GCA_047622125.1 Paracoccaceae bacterium
TGTGCCATTTTGAGTGAAGGCCACGCGTGTGCCTTCTTCGATTTGCCACACCACGGCCCCGTTGAGAAGGGTGATGTTGTCGTGAAGCAAGCCCTTGGTCAGGGTCAACCCGTGGGTGTACTCTTTGCCGAGTATATCGCTCCGAACGGCGCTGGCACGGTCGACATTGCGGTAGATTTGCCCCCCCGCAGTAGGCTGTTCGTCAAGAATGAGCACGCTAAGTCCAAGTTCGGCGGCGCGACGGGCGGCGGACATTCCGGCAGGTCCGGCACCGATGATGATCAGATCGACATTATACATCGTGAACCCTATCGGCAGAAGGCATACCAACTTTCATACCCTCGGCGACCTGCAACATGCAGGCCTGAACGGTCATGCCGTCAATTAGGACTAAACAATCATAGCAAGCACCCATCATGCAAAATGGACCTCGGGGTGCGCCAGATACAGGCGTGTGTCGAAACGGCATAACCCCAGCGACGAGTAATGCGCCCGCAAGGTTCTCGCCCAGCGGCAGCATCAAGTCCTCCTCTTCAAACCGGACCAGCACGTGATCACTTTGGGGATCTATTTCACGAAAGGGTGAATCGGTCTTCACTGAAAGCCTCCAGATTTGGTGCGCCGTCAGTTCCTTCCAGCCAGTCAGGCAGGAAACGGGCATGTGCGGCGGCAAGTGTAACCCCGCTGTGGCAGGTCACAAGATAAGCACCCGGCATGTCAGGGCTTTCTTGATAAATGGGCAAGCCGTCCGGGGAAAGAATGCGCAGTGCGCCCCAACTGCGGACCAACTGCGCCTTGGCAAGTGATGGAAAAGCGGCAACCGCCTCGGCCGCAAGCCCGGAAAGACCTGTCTGGGTGACGCCATTGTTCAGCCCGACCTCTTCGTTGGTCGCGCCAATTTGAATGCCGCCTTCGTCTGTTTGGCGCGCGATAAGGGAGGGGCGATTGATCAGTTTCGGCAATTTCTCGGTGATCATGACTTGCCCGCGCTGTGGCCTGATCGGGGCCTTGAACCCCAACATTGGGCCCAGTGACATTGCACCAAGCCCTGCTGACATAACGATTTTTCGTGCGCGCACCTCGGTGCCATCCGCACAGGAAACGTGGAACAAATCGGGTTTATCCACATGGGTCACATGCTTGCCAGTCAGGACTTGCCCGCCCAATCGGCGCACATCGTCGGCAAGCGCCCGCAGAAGGTTCAGCGGATTCGCATGGCCGTCCTGATGATGTAGGATCGCCCCCACGACCTTTGGTCCAATCGCCGGTTCTTCGCGACGTAGCGCGTTGTGGCCCAGAACTTCAAACGGATAATCACCGCCCAATTTTTCTTTCAGAATTTCGTATTGTGAGACAGTCGCCTCAAGGCTTTCTTCGGAAAAGTGAAGATCGTAGCCCCCGTTTTGCTCTAACCCTAGATCATGCCCCGTTGCATCACTAAGCTCTGCGGCAAAGCCAGCCCATGCTGCAGCAGAGGTCTGTGACCATTGTGCATAGCGCGGTTGCTTCATGCCCTTGGATTGCACCCAGACAAGGCCGAAATTACCTCGGCTTGCGCGGAATGATCCGTCGTCGCCATCCAGAACCGTAACCCGAAGCCCGCGTTTGAGCAGGCCCCAAGCGGTCGAAAGGCCAACAATACCGCCGCCGATGATGGCGTAGTCCGATGCCATAAGATGCCTTTCAAAGGGGTCGCCGTGGTGGCGCGCAAACGCCACCACGTGATTGGGTTTTAGTTAGCTGCAGCAGCGACTTGGTCAAGGATCGCTTGACCCCATTCGACACCAACATCTTCCAGAACCTGTGGCCAAACTTCAGCGCGTACTTTCGCGGACATGGCGGCGAGATCTTCGTCAGTTAGCGTGGCAACGGTCGCGCCCAACTCATCAACCAAACGCTGCTCGTTGCGGCTCTGATCGGCTTCAGCAACCGTCCAGCGCGTTGCTTCGAAAGCTGCGGCTTGTTCAGCCAAAGCAGCCTGATCTTCGTCGGACAGGGATGCCAGGCTTTCGTTTGAGATGATCATGTACCAGACTTCAAAATGCGTGTTGGCAGGGATGTAGGTCTTGGTTACATCGCGGAACGAGGCATAATAGCCTTCTGCACCAGAGCCGATTACACCGTCAACAACACCGGTCTGCACAGCAGTGAAGGCCTCTGAGAACGGGATAGGTGATGGGATGTAACCCAGTGCTTCGCCCGTAAGCTGGAAGGATTTGATGCCGGGAACACGCACTTTGATGCCGTTAGGCTCGGTGCTAGCCGGTGTGGGGTTTTCGACGTTCAGGGCGACGCCGCCGAAGTATACCGGATAGGCTGCAAGCATTGTGATGTCTTGCTCGGCATAAAGACCCGTCATGACGTCACGCACCACACCGCCGGGGCCATAAACAGCACGCGCTTGCGCCCATGTTTCGGCCATATACGGGAACGACGAGATTTGCATGCGGCGGTCAACGGCAGCCGCAGCAGGCTGTGTTGCCATGTCCAAAGCGCCAACGCTGATGCGTTCTTGCACGGCTGTGTAGTCGCCAAGTGCTGACGCTGGGAACAATTGGATTTCAACATCGCCGCCGGTCGCTGCGGCAACCTCAGCGGCAAAGGCACGCAGCTCGACGTCGATGGTGGCGTCTTGAGGCCGCACGTGGCTCATCTTGAGGGTTTCGGCGAATGCTGGCGATGCAGCCATGAGAGCGGCAAGCGCAGTTGCCATGAGTTGGGTTTTCATTTGTAGATATCCTTGTTGATGGTTTGTTTTTGTTGAGGTCGATTCAGTAGCCAAAGAGGCGAGGTAAATAGAGAGACAGATCGGGCCAGAACGAGGTGAGAAACACGACCGGAACGTAGCCGGTCACGATTAGGAACATCGCAGGCGGGATGACTTTGGTCACTTTGACCTTCCCAATTCGCGCACCCAGATACAGGATTGAGGCATAGGGAGGGGTGACCCCGCCCATGGCCGTGTTCACACCCATGATCGCGGCGAATTGGATAGGGCTGACGCCGATCGCAGTCATTAGCGGCAGCAACAGCGGAGCGATCAGAATGATCGCAGTGACATCGTTGACGACCATGCCGACCAAGAACAACATGATGTTGATAAAGATCAGCAGCAGAACCTTGTTCTCGGTGATCTCGAAAATGCTCGACACGATTTGTTGCGGAATGCTCTCGTACACGAACATCTGGCTGAGGATCATGGAAAATAGGATCATGAACATGATCGCGCCAACGGCTGTCGCAGCTTCCTTTCCTGCGGCAAGGAAATTTTCAAGACGCAGGCCTTTGTAGATCAAGAAGCCAACCGGAACCGAATAGATGACAGCGACAGCGGCGGCCTCGGTCGGTGTCATGATCCCGCCATAGATCCCGCCCAAAATGATGACCGGCATCAAGAGCGCAGGAAAGGCATGGATTCCGCGTTTTGCGACCTCAGAGGACAGCTCACTAAATGTTGGTTTGTCGTCAAGGATCAGGTTGAACTTGCGGCTCATCCACAGGTTCGTCACAGAAAAGCTGAACATGATCAGAAGGCCGGGCCCAAGCGTCGCCAAAAAGCATGCGAGGATCGAGGTATCAGTCACCCAACCATAGATGATCATTGTCACGGACGGCGGTATCAGCAGCCCAAGGATAGACGAGTTGGCAATCAGTGCTGTTGCATACTCACGCGGATAGCCGCGTTTTTCCATTTCTGGGATCAAAATGGGGCCAATCGCAGCAATGCCGGTCAAACCAGAGCCTGAAATCGCACCGATCACAGCGCAGCTAACCGTCGCCACCACCCCTAGACCGCCACGGATATGGCCGACGAATGCATTCACAAACCGCAAGAGCGCCGCGGCAATCCCACTCTCTGCCATGATAGTGCCTGCCAGTACAAAAAGAGGGATCGCAAGCAGGATCGGATTACCAAGCTGTTGGACACCCCACAGCATCATGCCTTTCATTGTCACATCGCCGATGAAATACATGACCATCAGGGCAGCCCCAAAGCAGTAGGGCAACGGGACGCCAAGTGTCAGCGTTATGACCAAAATTGCGATAGCAAGAAGGGCGATCTCGATCATGCTGATGTTCCATTCTT
>JBLHNX010000267.1:0-4048 GCA_047622125.1 Paracoccaceae bacterium
CGAACAACCCGCCAGCCAACAACCCGCCCGTGATGCCGCGCATTCGCCAGCCTGCGTAGGTCGCCAGCTGCATCGCTTCCGGCCCGGGCAGCAACATGCAAAACGACAACGCGCGCAGGAATTGCGGCTCGCTCAGCCACGGGCGCTCCTCGACCAGTTCCTTGTGCATCAGCGCAATCTGCGCCGCCGGTCCGCCAAACGATAGCAACCCGATGCAGCCAAACACGCGAAACATCTCGGCGTAACTGGTCATTGCGGTGCACCTGCGGGCCAATCGTGAGTTTCATCAATCCCGTCGCGCGCCCAGCGATAAAGTGCGTCATAAAGGCCCATACCAGCCTCCATTTGCGCCAGATCATCACGATACATCCGCGACAGTCCCACAGACATCGCCAGCAACCCGGCCGCTTGTGGGCTTGCGGCGTGATCGTCGGTATCAGCAGCGCGCACGACCAGCGCGAGGCGGTCAAGCGCACGATGGGACAGCCCGAATTCAGCGATCATCGTGTCGAATGTGCAAAGAGTGCCGCGATGGGTAAACATGACCCCTTCAACATCAAACGGGGTCGCATTGAACTTTTGAGCGACCTCAAGGACATCAGCGGGCGGCACGAACAAGAACTGCGCGCACGGATCGACAAAACGGCGGATCAGCCACGGGCAGGCGACCCGGTCAATCTTGGGGCGGTGACGTGAGACCCAAAGTGGCGCTGGAATGGCAGCGACGGGCACGCGGGGCAGGGCGGCATCACGCCACGCATTATTTCCGCCCTCCAACACCTGCGCATCCACGCCATGCGCGCGTAGCCATGCCGCAACACCATGCGACAGTTTCTTGCCTTTCTGGCAGATCACAACTGTGTCGTGGCCTGCAGTGCGTGCAAGCAGCGCATCCAAATCGGTATGGCGCGTGCGCCGCGCGGTTGGCACCAAAAACGGATCTTCGGCGTGATCGTCATCAATGCAAACATCCACCAGCACGGGGCAGGTCGGTGTGCCGATCAGACGCATGAGGGTGGCAGGGGTGATTTCGTTGAAGGCCGGCATGGCGCATCCTTTCTGAAAGGGTCAGTGGATGCATCGCTTGGGCCAAAGCCTTACGGGGCGGACGCAAACCCCATGCTTATGGCTACGGCACAGTGATGCACCGCGTCAACCCAACACACGGCTGACCTCGCGCAGGATCTTGGCCCGGATCGCGCGGGGATAATCGCGGTGGGTCAGGGCGGTGATCACGAACCCGTCGCGGGTTATCACTGCACGGTTGAAAAAGCCGGTGATCGCCAGACCCATACCCTCGATTGCTATGCCGTTGATCGTCACGCCCGCGCGTTCGGCTGCACTGCGCGCCGCGCGCACATCACCGCCCGCGTTGGGTGTGCCGTCGCCCGACACATCAATCACGCGACGTTTGCAAACGGGGGCATCGTCGAACTGTTGCAGGGAAAACATCACCGCATTGCCGATCGCTGTATCTGATTGCACAAAGGCGCGCGGCATGGTGCGCGCAAGGGTCGACAGGTTGATCACATCGCCCTCGCCGCGAATGCGCGTCCATGGGATAGACACCTCGTGGCGACCCACACCAGACCACTGGATCACGGCAATTGCGACCTGTCCGCGGATCAATTCATCCATGATTTCAGGATCAATCAGCGCGTCCGCCATCCCGTCGGTCTGCAAGCGGTATTCGGCGACATCAATTGAATTGGATACATCTATCGTCAGGATCAGCGCCGTATCACAGGCCTGCACCACAGGCGCGGCAAGCCCCAAGGCGAGTGTCACGATATGGCATAAACGAAAGTTCATCTTGGTTAAGTCTAACCGATCAATCGCCAAAAAAATACCGCACTCATGCTGAACCCGACCACGGCAATCAGGGCGCGCACCGCAGATTTCGGCAAGGCCCGCGCCAGCGGCGCACCGGCATAGCCGCCAAGGATCGCGGCAGCCATCATCGGGAGTGCCATGCTCCACGCGACCAGCCCGCCAATGGCAAAGACCACCACAGAGATCGCCGATAAGGCAAAGGACAACCCGTTCTTGAGGCCGTTCATGGTGTGGATATCCACCATCCCCCAAACCGCGAATAGCGCCAGCAAAACGATCCCCAAGCCGCCATTAAAATAGCCGCCGTAGATGCTGACCATCAGTAAACCCAGGGTGCCGTAAGGTGTGACCGCGCGGCTTTTGCTGGCGGCCCATGTGCGGATCCGGTCGCCAAATAGGAACGCCAGCGTCGCGGCCAGCAACAAGAATGGCACAACGATGGAGAACGCCTTGTTTGAGGACACCAGCAGCAAGAGCGAGCCGATCAGCCCGCCAATCAAGGTGATGGTGATTAGGCGCGCCATCTGTTTGCGATCGAATTTGGACAGTTCCTCGCGAAAGCCCAATGCCCCGCCCAAGTATCCCGGAAACACCGCAACCGCACTTGTGGCGTTGGCCATGACGGGCGGAACGCCGATCAACACCAGTGCCGGAAACGTCAAAAATGTGCCGCCGCCTGCGATGGTATTCAGAACGCCCGCACCAAACGCGGCGACAAGTATCAGCAGGATGTCCATCGGGGCCTCGCCTCATTGCAACAATACAGGCTTAGACAGCGCTGCCGACAATAGCAAACGGGCGGGGCCATGCGGCCCCGCCCGCGTAGGATTAGCCCGCCGCGCGGATCATTACAAAGCCGCCGGTTTCCCCTTCCAATGGCCCGTGTTCGTCGGATGTTGGTTTAACGATAGCTTCCATCAGCGTTTCGACCGACGTCCAGTAAGGAATATACCATTCCTGATCGACTTCGAGGATCAAGACCCGATCTTGCGCAGCATCGTATGCGCCGATCAGCGAAATATGCGGACCGTCCCAGTCGCCTGTCACAACCCCTTGGTTGAAATAGACCATGATTGCATCATCGGCACTCGCCTCGTTTTCAACTAGCATTTCGATCATCTGCGCGCGGGCACCGTCTGCCGCTGCTGCGGGGTGAAACACGGTAACGTCGCGGCTAAGCTCGACCGCGCCAAGAGCGGCGGTCGTGAAATCTGCAAGTTGCTGGAACGTCACGCCATCACCGCCTTCGGCTGACAGGGCGGCCCACTGCGTATCTCCGGCGAGGTCCAGCAGATCGGTCTGGGACATGATCGTTTCCGAGGCCCATTGCGGTTGCCCCATGATCCCGTTGATCGCTGCCGTGACGGTGGCGATTGAACAGGCAGACGTGGTGAACTGTGGCTTTGTGAAGGGCGCGAATGCCCAATAATCAGGCGCTTGCGCGCTTCTCAGATAGGCGGCGTCAGCGGTGATCGCCACGGCATTGGGGCCAAGTTTGGCATAATCGTCGGTCTCTTGGGCGACGGTGGGGATTGCAGTGGCCACCACAATGGCTGTGGCCGCCCAGAGGGAGGTCATAAAAGAGAGTAATGCACGCATGATGCGCTCCACTAAAGGTTGAAAGTGGTAGAGGTTAGCGCCGTTTCGCGGGCATTGAATAGAGGGAAAATGCGCATGTAGGCCGAAAGATGAAGGGCGAGGGGCAGCCCCGCCATCTGCGGCGGAGAGAGGTCATCAAAGGCGTTAAATTGCAGGCTTCCGTGCGTTTGTCTTCAAACGCAGTCCCCTGACAGAACAATTGGCGCAGCCAAATGTGGAGTCAGCCATCGTCATGCGCGGCGGGTCAAGATTATCCAAGGAATGTAAGTGCAGGCTTCCCTGCGTTTGTCTTCAAACGCAGTCCCCTGACAGAACAATTGGCGCAGCCAAATGTGGAGTCAGCCATCGTCTTGCGCGGCGGGGCAAGATTATCCAAGAAATGTAAGTGCAGGCTTCTGTTGCCAGGTGCCTGCGAACCCCGCCAAACGCCGCTAAGCGAGAGGACTTAGTTTTTCAATAGTTCCGACTGCTTACGCAGCCATCGCCATTGGAGCTCTGTTGTCATTTGCAACTAGCTTTTATGTACCGATAACGGTGGTAACTCACCGAAACAAAGCAAACACCTTTAGACGTTTGTCGATCCTATTTCGCCCCCAAAGTCCCCAAATGAGGGATG
>JBLHNX010000268.1:0-4039 GCA_047622125.1 Paracoccaceae bacterium
GAGGCCTATTTGTCGCTTGGTCTCACGGACGAGGCGCAAACTGCGGCGGCAATTCTGGGCCATAACTACCAATCAACTGAATGGTATCAGGATAGTTACACGCTGCTTACAGGTCGTGGCCTTGAGGTGCGCGATATGGGCAACAACTGGCTGTCGGCGATCTACCGTCAGGTGGTGCGGGGCGAATGGCTCTGACAGGTGGTCGACTGACCGCCTCCCTTAGGGTGCTACATGCTACGTCATCTTGAAATTAGGGATATGTTGATCATTGACCGGCTGGAACTTTCGTTCCAACCGGGCTTGAATGTATTGACCGGCGAAACCGGCGCTGGCAAATCCATCCTATTGGATTCATTAGGTTTTGTTCTTGGATGGCGGGGGCGTGCCGAACTGGTGCGCGCTGGTGCCGATCAGGGCGAAGTAACAGCAGTTTTTGAATTGCCCCATCCGCACGCCGCCCGCGACGTGCTGGCCGAGGCAGGGATTACAGCCGAGGACGAGCTGATCCTGCGCCGTATCAACACCACCGATGGGCGCAAGACCGCATGGGTCAATGACCGCCGCGTAAGTGGCGAGGTGCTGCGCGCCCTGTCAGATACGTTGGTAGAATTGCACGGACAGAACGATGATCGCGGGTTGCTGAACCCGCGCGGACATCGCCAGCTTTTGGATGTATTCGCGGGCACGGCCCTTCTGATGGAACAGACCCGCGCAAGCTGGCGCGCCTTGGCCAGCGCGCAAAAAGACCTGCGTGCAGCGCAGGCAAAGATTGCCCAAGCGCGCGCCGAAGAAGACTATCTGCGTCATGCGGTGGACGAGTTGGACAAGCTGGCCCCGCAGCCGGGCGAGGAGGCCAAACTCGACGCCGAGCGCCGCCTGATGCAAGCCGCCGAAAAAATCCGTGAAGATATCGCCCGCGCCCGCGAAGCTTTGGGCCTGCAAGGCGCTGAAGGGATGATCACCGATGCCACACGCTGGCTTGGCGGGGTGTCCGACAAGGCGGAGGGGCAGTTGGATGCACCAATGGCGGCTTTGGAACGCGTGATGCTTGACCTTGATGAAGCACAACAGGGCGTCGAAGCCTGCCTTGATGCACTGGCTTTTAATCCGCACGAATTGGAAGACTGCGAAGAGCGCCTTTTTGCGATCCGTGGTCTGGCGCGCAAACATGATGTGCAGCCTGATGATCTTGGCCCGTTTGCCGATGATTTACGCGCGCGGCTGAACGTGTTGGACAGTGGCGCGGCTGATCTGGCTGTCCTGACGAAGACCGTGGCGACCGCGCAGGCAAATTATGATGACGCGGCCAATGCCCTGCATGATGTACGGCTTGCTGCGGCCTCGCGTCTGGACACTGCGATGGCGGCTGAGCTGGCCCCGCTCAAGATGGAACGCGCTGTTTTTGCAACGGAAATCGGCATGGCCGAGGCAGGCCCTGAAGGTATCGACGAGGTATCATTTACTGTCGCAACCAATCCTGGCGCGCCCGCTGGTCCCTTGGGCAAGATCGCGTCGGGCGGTGAACTTAGCCGCTTTTTGCTCGCGCTCAAGGTGTGTTTGACGGGCCAAGACAGCGGACTGACGCTGATCTTTGATGAAATTGATCGCGGTGTCGGTGGGGCCACGGCTGATGCTGTGGGACGGCGGTTGGCCGATCTTGCGCAGGGCGGGCAGGTGCTTGTGGTGACCCATTCACCGCAGGTTGCAGCCCTTGGCGGGCATCACTGGCGGGTGGAAAAACAACAGACTGATCAGGCTACGCTGTCAACTGTCGTGCCACTTGATCCAGCAGCTCGCATCGACGAGATCGCCCGTATGTTGTCGGGGGATCGCATCACCGACGAGGCCCGCGCCGCCGCGCGCGCCCTGATGGATGCATAAGACGCGCTGTTTTGTGGCCCCTTAGGGGTCGAAAACACGGCGACCGGACGGTGTTTAGCACGGGACTACACCTGTGCCATTGCCAGCATCCGCCTTTGATTGCGCCCGAGAATAGCCGTATTTTCTAAAGATATCTGCGTTGCGACCACTCACCTTGGCGCGGCATCAGTAAAAGCTGATTCTAATGCTTTCCCGCATCTGGAAAAATCCGGAAATCGATCCACGGATGATCGACCTGATGTGCGGCCAATGTGGCGGCAGGAACTTGCGACTTTTGCATCCCGTTCAGGAATACGAGCGGCACAGATCCGCGCGGGGCGGCACCCCCGCACAGCAAATCAACGCCGTCTGCCGATCCGGATAAGCCGCGTGAAAAGCGATTGCGATGAAACTGTCGCCGCCAAGGGGCACCAGCGGCAGGCGGTCGACGTCCAAATGATCGAAAAATGCGCGCATGTCATCGGCCAACTGTACCAAATAAGGCGTGCCCTTCGGGAGCGGGGTAGATGCCCCATATCTGGCGCGCAGCGGCACGACGATTTTGGTGCCGCGGCGCGCGACCTCGTCTTTAGCGGTTCAGTGCACCAACCCGTAATCGAGTGGAAATAAAAAGCAGGGTTTGCCGTCCGGATTGCCAAGGATCATGTAATCAAGGCGACCAGCCGCAAGCGTTGGTGTGCGATCAATTCGGCTGTTTATCGGCCCTTGGGCACGCATTCACGATTTGAGTGTCTCATGGGGGTCAATTGGTGGACGCATAGCCCTTGCCCTTTGTCGCGATCCGGCCATGCTAGGCTGATACGCGACGCGGGAAAGTTAGCCGAACCAATGGACAATCAAGACGATACATGGCTCCGGCAAGCGCAACTCGCGCTGCGCAAGACCCTGACCGAGGGTTGGCATGTGGTGCGCACGCGTGGCCCGTCGCAGGTGCAGTTCTGGTTCATCGCGCTGGCGATCGGAGTAGCTGCCGGATTTGCGGCCCTGTTGTTCCGGCTTGGTATCGAATGGTTGCAAGCGCTGCTTTATGGCACGCAGGATACCAACCATTTGCACAGCTTCGTGGCCTCGCTTGAGTGGTATTGGATATTGGCAATCCCGATCTGTGGCGGGCTGGTTGTCGGAATTATACTGGACCGTTTTACCGATGATGGGCGGGTGCGCTCGGTCGCTGATGTGATCGAAGGGGCCGCCTTGAACGAAGGGCGTGTCGAGGTCCGGCGCGGTGTCGCCTCTGCCTTGGCAAGTTTTGTCACGCTGTCATCTGGTGGATCGTCAGGGCGCGAGGGGCCAGTGGTGCATTTGGCGGCTGTCGTGTCGACGATGATCTGCCGCTTTATCCGCGCCGACGGCATTACCGGGCGCGATCTGTTGGGCTGTGCGGTGGCCGCCGCCGTGTCGGCCAGCTTTAACGCGCCAATCGCCGGCGCACTTTTCGCGCTCGAGGTGATCCTGCGCCATTTTGCTGTGCATGCTTTTGCCCCCATCGTGATTGCGAGTGTCGCGGGCACGCTGATCAGTCGGTTGGCGCATGGCGATGTTACCGAATTCCTTCTGCCGATGGGCAATACGCTGTCGTTCTACGTTGAACTGCCTGCGTTTTTGATGTTGGGGCTGCTGTGCGGATTGGTCGCCGTGATCTTGATGCGGTCGATTTTCTGGGCAGATGACATCGCCAATTTTATCCAAGCGCGCACCGGTCTGCCCCGCGCGCTGCGCCCAGCGGTCGCGGGGGCGATGCTTGGTGCGCTGGCGATCTATTTTCCGCATATCATCGGCGTTGGCTACGAAACCACCTCCGAGGCGCTGACAGGTCAGTTGCTGTTCCACGAGGCCGTGGTGTTTGTCTGCCTCAAGATCGTTGCGGTCGCCATCACCATGGGTGGGCGTATGGGTGGGGGCGTGTTTTCACCCTCGCTGATGGTCGGCGCGCTAACCGGCTTGGCATTCGGGATCGTCGCGACGTCGATTTTCCCCGATGTGTCAGGCGAGCAGACGATTTATGCCCTTGCGGGTATGGGGGCCGTCGCTGCCGCGGTTCTGGGTGCGCCGATTTCAACCACGCTTATTGTGTTTGAACTGACGGGCGATTGGCAAACGGGATTGGCAGTGATGGTTGCGGTATCGCTCTCAACGGCCTTGTCGTCACGGTTAGTGG